>CAIVYV010000024.1 GCA_903910215.1 uncultured Pseudomonadota bacterium | reverse complement strand
CCTCCGTCGCTCTCTACCGTACCCACTCGAGATCAACAGCTCGCAGCTGGTGCGAGCTTGCCGCCCGCAACGCTAAACCTGCATGTATTCGACGCAGATCGGACGAAGCGCTTCGTGCTGCTGAACGGCGAACGCTTGCGCGAAGGCGATACGAGTCGTGACGGGCTCGATGTAATCTCCATCACACCCGAAGGCGTCGTCTTGTCTTACGGTAACGCCTCATTTGCTTTATCGATCGAGGGTCGATAATGACTCAAGCCATCGCGATCGATGAACTCGATGGGCTACAACTGGCGAACGCACTGCGCGCCGGAATATATCGCCTGTTCGAGCGCACCGACCACATCAACAAGATCAATGTATTCCCCGTGCCGGATGGTGACACGGGTACGAATATGTCGATGACGTTGAGTGCCGTACTAGCGGCGATCGATCGAGCACCCGAACCCCATGCTGGCACCTTGCTTGTCCGAGCTGCCGATGCCGCGCTCGATGGCGCCCGCGGAAACTCCGGAGCCATCCTTGCGCAATTTTTGCTCGGTCTTGGTGACGGCGCCGGTCATCTCGCTCGACTCGGTCGTCGCGAGTTTGTCGCTGCCGTCAGTAAGGGGTCGGTCTACGCACGCGATGCGCTGAGTCAGCCACGCGAGGGAACGATTCTGACGGTATTGCGCGAATTTGCTCAAGCGTCCGAGGCCACTCTCGGCCAGTCACAGAACTTCGGCGAACTGTTTTCGGAGGCGTTGATTCGTGTTCGCATGAGTCTGGAAGCCACGCGATCTCAATTGGATGAGCTGCGCATCGCCAACGTTGTCGATGCAGGTGCACTCGGCTTTGTCGAAGTGCTGGAAGGCATGCGTCGATTCCTGGAGACGGGTGAGGTAGGTCCTGCTGTCGCGCCTCTACACGTCGGCGACGAGTCGATGGCTGATGCTGGCAATGTGTCGGTCGATCAGGATTTTCGTTATTGCACTGAGTGCCTGATCACGGCGAGTGACGATGGCCAACTCGATCTCCGTCAACTTCGAGAACAGTTTGCCGAAAGGGGCGCTAGCCTCGTCATTAGCGGCAACAAGAAAAAAGCGCGGATCCATATTCATACCAACACGCCCGATGACGTGTTTCGTCTGGCTGCAAACTACGGTGTTATATCGGCTCAGAAGGCCGATGATATGCAACTGCAACAATCAGCTGCACATCACAAACGGACCCAAAAAATCGCCATCGTGACTGATTCGGGTGCTGATATCCCCGATTCGTTCGTCGATCGACTCGGTATCATGATGGTACCGGTACGCATTCAGTTTGGCGCTCGTTCGTATCTCGATAAAGTCAGCATGACGCCGAGCGAATTCTATCGAGAGCTCGTTGCGAACCCGGAGCACCCCAAAACGTCACAGCCGCCGCCGGGCGATTTTCGCCGAATGTTTGAATTTTTGGCGTCCCACTATGAAGGCGTGGTATCCGTGAACCTGACCGCTCGCCATAGCGGAACCTGGGATGCTGCAAAAAAAGCGGCTGATCGCGTGTCACCGGAAGGAAAGCCGATTCGAGCGATCGACAGTCGCAATGCTTCTGTGGGTCAAGGACTCGTCACCATCGCTGCAGCAGAGGCGGCCGCGATTGGCGGCGATCTTGAAGCCGTTTCGGCAGCGGCTCGCGATGCACTAGAACGCACTCGGACGTTTGCGCTACTCAAAGATATCAAGTTTGCGGTTCGTGGCGGTCGCATTCCCGCCATCGTTGGCACTGTTGCCAAATGGCTACGTCTCAACGTGATCCTGCATACGCATCCCGATGGACGCATCGCCGCCGGCAGTGGTCTTATCGGCAGGCTCAATTTGCGACAACGCTTCGCCAAGCACGTGGCAAAGCAGGTGGGCCCACTCGCAGTCGGCGATAGGCTGCGCATTTTGGTGGGACATGGTGACCTGCCGACCGAAGCACGATTGCTGCAGGAAGACCTACTACGACTGATCGATCCGGATCACATCGAGTGGCTGGAAGTAACCGACATGAGTCCCGCCGTCGGTGTGCACGGCGGACCGGGGACCCTGATCGTTGCAGTTCAACGCAAGGCCGCGATGATCTCGGGCGGCGCCTGAACGAGTTCGATCAACACGCCTTCACCGGCGATCGGGAACTCCTCATTCGACTTCGGATGTAGAAAGCAAATGTCATGACCGGCGGCCCCCTTGCGGATACCGCCGGGTGCAAAACGCACGCCTCGAGCAGTTAGCCACTCGACTGCCTTGGGCAGATCATCGATCCAAAGACCGATATGATTGAGTGGCGTTTGATGTACCGCCGGCTTCTTGTCGAGATCGAGTGGCTGCATCAGATCGACCTCGACCACATGGGCGCCACGCCCCATCGCGCAAATGTCTTCGTCGACATTTTCACGCTCGCTGACGAAGTTGCCCGTCACATCGAGGCCCAACATATCGACCCACAATGTTTTGAGTCGCTGTTTGTCTGGTCCACCAATGGCGACTTGCTGGATACCGAGAACTCGAAACGGCCTGCTCACCACACTCGACATGATCGATGTCCTCACTCGAATCGCATGATGACTTGATCGACCGCGAGACTATCGCCTTTCTTCGCAACCACCTCGGTCACGACGCAATCTTGTGTAGCAAAGAGGATATTCTCCATCTTCATCGCTTCGATCGCAGCCAGCTTTTCGCCGGCTCGGACCGTCTGTCCTGGTTGTACCGTGACATCGACCAGCAAGCCAGGCATGGGCGACAACAACACCTTCGACAAATCGGGCGGCGCCTTGAACGGCATCAAAGCCTCGAGTTCGGCCTGACGAGGAGAGAAAACGCGAGCAAATAGCGATGCGCCATTGTGCGAAATGCGATATCCGAGCCCGACTCGTTCGATTTGAGCGCAGAATGTGCGCCCATCGAAGCTGCCGTGCACGGCAATGTCACGCAGATTGTCCTCGAACGAAATCTCGTGCGTTTGTCCAGCGATCGTGACGTGACAGGCGGCACCAACCGGTCGCACGGTTACCGGAATCTGATCACGACGGCCCGATTCGTCGGTCAAGACGATGACGAAATCTTCGCGGATCCGAACCTCTCGGTGACGGCGTTGACCCGTGAGTGTGGCGGCACGCTCACGCGAGCGCCGATGCGATACCGCTGCCAGCGCCAACAGGAACCCGGCCTGTTCATGCGCCACGCTGCTTTCGGAAAAGCCTTTTGGATAATGCTCCGCGATGAAACCGGTATTGAATTCACCGGCAACGAACTTTGGGTGCGCAAGCAATGCCGCTTGAAATGGAATGTTGCTCGAGATGCCGCGAATCACGAACCCGTTCAAGGCTTCACGCATCCGCGCGATCGCTTCATTACGATCACGCCCGTGCGTGATCAGCTTGGCGATCATCGAGTCGTAGAACATCGGAATCTCACCACCCTCGTAAACGCCGGTGTCGACACGCACGCCACCGCCCTGCGCGACGGGTTGCGCGGCCTCCATGTTCTGCTCAGGTGGTCGATATTTGACGAGTCGACCGGTCGAGGGAAGGAAGTTTCGATACGGATCCTCGGCATTGATTCGGCACTCGATCGCCCAACCATTACGTGCGATCTCGCTTTGCTTGAAAGCCAACTTCTCGCCGGCTGCCACTCGAATCATCTGTTCGACGAGATCGAGCCCCGTGATGCATTCGGTGACTGGATGCTCTACCTGCAGTCGAGTGTTCATCTCCAGAAAGTAGAAACTCTTATCTTTACCAACTACGAACTCGACAGTACCCGCGCTTTGGTAGTTAACCGCTTTTGCCAAAGCCACTGCCTGCTCGCCCATGGCCTTGCGAGTCTTGTCGTCGAGGAAGGGGCTTGGTGCCTCTTCGATCACCTTCTGATGTCGACGCTGAATCGAGCACTCGCGCTCCCATAAATACACGCAGTTGCCGTGACCATCACCCAGAACCTGAATCTCGATGTGGCGCGGCTCTTCAACGAACTTCTCGATGAAGACACGATCATCACCAAAGCTATTACGTGCTTCGTTACGGCACGAAGTGAAACCATCGAGAGCTTCCTTATCATTCCAGGCGACGCGTAAGCCTTTACCGCCGCCGCCGGCGCTAGCCTTGATCATCACGGGGTAACCGATACCCTTGGCGATCTCGACGGCCTTCTCAGCTGATTCGATTGGGCTGTTGTAGCCCGGAATGGTGTTTACCTTGGCCTTCGCTGCCAATTCCTTGGACGCGATCTTATCGCCCATGGCTGCGATCGAGGCGGTCTTCGGGCCAATGAAAATGACGCCCTGTTCCTCGACGCGCCGAGCGAACTCAGCATTCTCCGACAAGAAACCATAACCGGGATGGACGGCCTCGGCACCCGTCTGTTTGCACGCAGCAATGATCTTGTCGGCGACTAGATAAGACTCGCGCGAGGGCGCGGGTCCCAACAACACCGCTTCGTCCGCCAGTTCGACATGACGAGCATCACGGTCGGCTTCTGAATACACCGCAACCGTCTTGATACCCATCCGTCGCGCTGTCTTGATGACACGACAGGCGATTTCACCACGATTAGCGATCAGGATTTTCTTAAACATGATTAACCTTGCTCCTTCACGCCATCACAGAGGAATGTTGCCGTGCTTGCGCCACGGCTCTTCGAGCTTCTTGTCGCGCAGCACCGTCAGGGCACGACAGACGCGTCGACGCGTTCCGTGCGGCATAATGACGTCGTCGATGTAACCGCGGGCGCCAGCCACGAACGGATTAGCAAACTTTTCGCGATATTCCGCTTCACGGGCTGCGAGCTTTTCAGGGTCGCTTTTCTCGTTGCGGAAGATGATTTCGACGGCGCCTTTTGCGCCCATCACCGCGATCTCGGCATTTGGCCAGGCAAAGTTCACATCGCCACGGAGATGCTTGGACGCCATGACGTCGTAGGCGCCACCATAGGCCTTGCGCGTGATGACAGTGATTTTAGGCACGGTGCACTCGGCATAGGCATAGAGCAACTTTGCGCCGTGTTTGATGATGCCGCCGTATTCCTGCGCTGTGCCCGGCATGAAACCTGGCACATCGACGAAGGTCACAACAGGAATGCTGAAGGCATCGCAGAAGCGCACGAAACGCGCAGCCTTGATGCTGCTCTTGATATCGAGACAACCAGCTAATACCAGTGGCTGGTTGGCGACGATGCCGACAACCTGCCCATCCATACGCGCAAATCCGATCAGGATGTTCTTTGCGTAATCCGGCTGCAGCTCGAAGAACTCGCCGTCGTCGACCACTTTCGCGACGAGCTCTTTCATGTCGTAGGGCTTGTTCGGGTTGTCAGGGATCAGCGTGTCGAGCGAGAAGTCATCGCGATCAGGCGGGTCTCCCGCTTCGCGCATCGGCGCTTTTTCACGATTATTCGACGGCAGATAGTTGAAGAATCGCCTAACCATCAAGATCGCATCGACATCGTTTTCGAAGGCAAGGTCGGCAACACCACTACGAGTGGTATGGGTGATAGCACCACCGAGATCCTCGGCGGTGACTTCCTCATGAGTGACGGTTTTCACGACCTCGGGACCGGTCACGAACATGTATGAGCTGTCCTTAACCATGAAAATAAAGTCCGTGAGAGCTGGGCTGTAGACCGCGCCACCTGCGCTCGGGCCCATGATCAAACTGAGCTGCGGCACCACACCCGATGCAGTAACGTTGCGCTGAAACACTTCGGCGTACCCACCAAGCGAGGCGACGCCTTCCTGGATTCGCGCACCGCCCGAATCGTTGATGCCGATGACGGGCGCGCCCACCTTCATCGCCATATCCATGACCTTGCAGATTTTCTGCGCGTGGGCTTCGCTGAGCGATCCGCCGAAGACCGTGAAATCCTGGCTGAATACAAACACCAATCGACCGTTGATGAAGCCGCATCCCGTGACGACGCCGTCACCCGGAATTTTTTGATCCTGCATGCCGAAATCGCTGCAGCGATGCTCGACGAACATATCCCATTCTTCGAAGCTGCCCTCATCCAACAGCAACTCCACGCGTTCACGCGCAGTCAGTTTACCCTTGGCGTGCTGTGCTTCTATGCGCTTAAGCCCGCCACCCTGACGGGCTTGAGCCCGCTTCTTCTCGAGCTGTTGAATGATGTCATGCATGAGTGGATTCCCTTTTTTCAAATAGGTCTAGCAACTTTCGCGCGGCCGATGATGGCGCTATACGTAAGTGAGAGACGTCGGCGAGCACTGCAGGTAGCGCCGCTCGGACTGCGGAACAATCACGAAAATCGGCTGCTAATCGGGCGTGAACTTGATCCCACATCCAGGTCAACGCCTGCTGACGACGCTTCTCGGTAAATTCTCCGGACAGATCGCGCAGACGCTTGAACTCCTGCACCTCGGCCCAGAACTGCTCCAAACCTTCGGCGCGCAGCGCGCTACCGCGCATGACGCGGGTCTGCCAGCGATGCTCATCGCTCGTGCCAGGAGCCCCCGTGAAGCGCAGTACGCGCAACGCGCTCGTGATCTGCGCCTCCGCACGAGTGGCCGCATCAGGATCGAGATCGGCCTTGTTGATGACGATGAGATCGGCCATTTCCATGATG
>CAIVYV010000023.1 GCA_903910215.1 uncultured Pseudomonadota bacterium | reverse complement strand
GTGAACTGGGTGGGCAGTGAAATCTCATCGTCTTCGCTGGCAGGCTCATCGATGGGCACTTCGGGCCGCTTTTTGCGTAGCAGCATCAGGGCTTCGTTGGCGGCGATGCGATAGAGCCAGGTGTAGAAGGCGCTGTCGCCGCGAAAACGCGGCAATGCTCGATACGCCTTGATAAATGCTTCCTGGGCAACATCCTCTGCCTCGGCCGGGTCACGCACATAACGCATGACGAGTTTCACGACCTTGTGCTGGTAACGGCGCACCAACGCATCGAAAGCCCCAGCATCGCCCCGTTGGGCAAGCTGAACCAGGCTCAGATCGCTGGCTTCAGTGCTCATGTCGGAAGGATCCGCCACGAGCTGCAATACCGGCCACGCACACATCGCGTGGGGGTAGACAGAGGCACTTCACAAAAGTTCGCAAGGGGCGCCCTTTGAGGCAGGTTTTGTCCGCAGTGTAACCGTTCAGAGCGCTCAAACGCCCCGAATGGCCTGCAGCAGGGCTGCGAGATCCGGATCGGAATGAATCTCGCCGGCGATCAGATAGCGCACGAGCTCAGGGTCCTGCCATTGCAGCAGCGCTTCGAACCGGGCCAGGTCCTCGGCCGTCGCCGAAGGGCCATGCCGCTCGAGCCAGCGCTCGAGCAATACGTCGAGCTCTTTCATACCCCGCCGGCACATCCACCGCAGACGGCCTAACCCGGCCTTCGCAGTGGCTGCACTCATACCAGCAGGCGCGGACGGTGCGCGGTTCAGAGGTGCTCGCGCTCGACCATCATCTGCTTGATCTCGGCGATGGCCTTGGCCGGGTTGAGATCCTTCGGGCAGGCCTCGGTGCAGTTCATGATGGTGTGGCAACGATAGAGCTTGAACGGATCCTGCAGCGCATCGAGGCGCTCACCGGTCGCATCGTCGCGGCTGTCGATGATCCATCGATACGCTGCGAGCAAGGCCGCAGGACCGAGATAACGATCACCGTTCCACCAATAACTCGGGCAGGAGGTCGAACAGCAGGCGCACAAGATGCAAGCCGAAGGTCGGTCGATCTTCTCTTGCTCTTCCGGTGCTTGCAGACGCTCGCGATCGGGTGGCGCCGGCGTCTTCGACTGCAGCCACGGCTTGACCGAAGCGTACTGCGCGTAGAACTGCGTGAGATCCGGCACGAGATCCTTGACCACCGGCATGTGCGGCAGTGGATAAATCTTGACCTCGCCCTTCACCTCGTCGCAGCTCTTGGTACACGCGAGCGTGTTGGTGCCGTCGATGTTCATCGCGCAGCTACCGCAGATGCCCTCGCGGCACGAGCGACGGAACGTCAGGCTGGGATCGATCTCGTTTTTGATCTTGATGAGCGCATCGAGCACCATCGGACCGCAGCTATCCATGTCCACTTCGAAGGTGTCGATACGCGGGTTCTCGCCACCATCAGGATCGTAGCGATAAACCTTGAACGTACGCACGTTGGTGGAACCGGCAGGCGCCTTGTGCACCTTGCCGTCCTTATTGATACGAGAGTTGGCGGGAAGTCGAAACTCGGCCATGGTCGAAGATCCTCGAACTCAGTAGGTGCGCGCCTTAGGGGGAATGGGCTCGACGTCGCTCGTGAGCGTGTGCAGGTTCACCGAACGATAGTCGATGGTGGCCTTGCCCTTCTCGTCCACCCAGCAGAGCGTGTGCTTGAGCCAATTGGTGTCGTCACGATCCTTGAAGTCTTCGCGGGCGTGCGCTCCACGACTCTCCTTGCGATTCTCCGCCGATTGAATCGTAGCGACCGCCTGCCCGAGCAGGTTGTCGAGCTCGAGCGTCTCGACCAGATCGGTGTTCCAGATGAGGCCACGATCACTCGTTTTGACATCGGCGAACGAATCGACGGTCTTCGCGAGCTTCTCGCAGCCTTCCTGCAGCGAGCTGCCGGTGCGGAATACGGCCGCATCCGACTGCATGACTTTCTGCATCTCGAGGCGAATCTGCGCCGTCGTACGCGAACCGTCGGCGTTGCGGAATTTGTCGAGTCGCGAGATGGCGAGATCGCCCGCGTCTTTCGGCAACGGGCGATGCGAGGTACCCGGCTTCACGATCGAGGCCGCGTGACGACCCGCCTCGCGGCCGAACACCACGAGATCGAGCAAAGAATTCGAGCCTAAACGATTCGCGCCGTGTACCGAGACGCAAGCCGCCTCACCCACCGCCATCAGGCCCGGCACGACGCTGTTGGCATCGCCATTCTTCATGGTGACCACTTCGCCGTGGTAGTTACACGGAATACCGCCCATGTTGTAGTGCACGGTCGGCAATACGGGGATCGGCTCCTTGTTCACATCGACGCCCGCAAAGATGCGCGCGGTCTCCGCGATGCCCGGCAAGCGCTGCTTGATGACATCGGGGCCCAAGTGCTCAAGATGCAGATGGATGTGATCGGCGTCCTTGCCGACGCCGCGACCTTCGCGGATCTCGATGGTCATCGAGCGCGACACTACGTCACGCGAAGCCAGGTCCTTGGCATTCGGCGCGTAGCGCTCCATGAAGCGCTCGCCGCGCGAGTTGGTGAGGTAACCACCCTCGCCGCGCGAACCTTCGGTGATGAGACAGCCCGCACCATAGATGCCGGTGGGGTGGAACTGCACAAACTCCATGTCCTGCAACGGCAGGCCCGCGCGCAGCGCCATGCCGCCACCGTCACCCGTGCAGGTGTGCGCCGAGGTGCAGGAGAAGTACGCGCGACCGTAACCGCCCGTAGCCAGAATCACGAGGTGGGCGCGAAAACGATGGATCGTGCCCTCGGCCAGATTGAGCGCGACGACGCCACGGCACTCGCCGTTTTCCATGATCAGATCGATCGCGAAGTATTCGATGAAGAACTCCGCTTCGTTCTTGATCGACTGCTGATAGAGCGTATGCAGCATCGCGTGGCCGGTTCGGTCGGCAGCGGCGCAGGTACGCTGCGCGATGCCCTTGCCATACTGCGTAGTCATGCCACCGAAGGGACGCTGGTAGATCCGTCCATCCGGCGTACGCGAGAACGGGACACCATAGTGCTCGAGTTCGATGACAGCCGCCGGGGCCTCCTTGCACATGAACTCGATCGCATCCTGGTCGCCGAGCCAGTCGGAACCCTTGATGGTGTCGTAGAAGTGATAGCGCCAGTCATCCTCGCCCATGTTGCCGAGAGCTGCGGAAATACCGCCCTGCGCCGCAACCGTGTGACTACGCGTCGGGAATACTTTGGTGATGCAGGCCGTCGACAGACCCGCCTCGGCAAGACCTAGCGTCGATCGCAAACCGGCACCACCGGCGCCGACGACGACCACGTCGTAGGTGTGATCAATGAAAGAGTAAGCAGCCATCGAATGTCATCCCGCAGTGAACGTGAACGCGACCCGCAGCACGGCATAGGCGCCGGCGACGACCGCGAGAACGTGAAGGAAAGTCGAGGTCACGAGAGCGGCCACCTTGATGCCCTTCTCGTGCACGTAATCTTCGAGCACCACTTGCACACCGAGCGCCGAGTGCCACGCGAGGGTGCCGATCAATAAAATCAGCCACACCGGGTGCCAGCCGGTGGCGATCCAGGCGCGCACCGTGTCGTGCTCATAGTCGGGCAACCCCGTGACGCGCAGCACAAACCACAGTGTCAACGGAATGAGCGCAATCGCCGTCAAACGCTGCACCCACCAATGCGAAACGCCCTGCCGAGCAGAACCACGACCAAGGACGCGGCCGAGCGGACTCTGCAAACTCATGACATCACCCCCGAGGCGAAGGCACGCGCCGCGAAGATCACGAACAGCACGACGGTGGCGATGATCACGATGCGCGCACTACGACGCGCCTCGTGACGCTCGAGCCCGCGCACGCGATCCCAGTTCAGATGACGAATGCCGTTGAAGAGGTGATAACAGAATGCCAGCAACCAACCGACCAGCAACAGCTTGACCGGGCCTGAGCTGATGATCTGCTGCGCAGCCGCATAGGACTCGGCGCTACTCGCAGCGGCCACCAGCCAGTAGATCAATACGCCGAAACCGGCGGTCAGGATCACACCGGTGATGCGGTGCGCGATCGAGGTCGCCATGGTGTAGGCGAATCGGTAGATGTCGAGATGTGGAGAGAGAGGTCGTTGACGCATCGTTGAGAATCCCGCGTGATCAGAAGTCGATGCAACGCCCGTTCTTCTCCCAGTCGCCGAACCGCGTGGGTTCGGGACCGCTAGGCCCGCCGATTTCGGTGGGCGCATTCCCGCGGACGACATCGTCGACGGAAGGAGTCTCGGGTTTGGAAACGGGCACGGGAACAGCCGCTGACGCGGGCCGCCCCACCCCCTGTGGATCGTGCTGCATCGTGCGTAGATTGTGCCAGAAACGTTGCGCCAAGACCACAGCGAAGGGCCGCTGGCTGGCGCCTCGGAATCGGGCAAAATCAGCGCAATGATTCTCACACATCTTGGTGTCATCGCCGCGCGCGGACCGGATACCCGGCGTTTCCTCAATGGGCAGCTGTCGCAAGACCTCTCGACGCTCGCGAACGATCGCGCTGTTCGTGCCGGTTTACACAACCCGCAGGGGCGCGTGCTCACGATCATGTTGCTGCTACCGCAAGGCAACGAGGACGTGCTGCTCGTACTGCCGCGCGAACGCATTGCGAGCACCCTCGCACTGCTGCAGCGTTATGTGCTGCGCGCGAAGGTAAAGCTGACCGATGAAACGGCGCTCTTGTCGATCGAAGGCGGCTGGCCACCGACCCCACCTGACGAATCGGGACAGATCTGGTCATACGCGGCCGATGGTCGCTGGCTGCGCCTCGTGCGGCCCGATGCGCAACTCGCTGATCCGCAGCTTGCTGATCCGCAGCTTGCTGCCTGGCAACTCGCTGATGTGCGCGCAGGCCTGCCGATGATCACGGAGGCGACCGCCGGTGAATTCGTCGCCCAGATGCTCAATCTCGACTTGCTCGAGGCGATTTCTTTTACCAAGGGCTGCTACACCGGACAGGAAGTGATCGCGCGTGCGCACTATCGCGGCCGCGTGAAGCGCCGCCTACAGCGATTCGATTCGAGCATGTTGGCGTCGGGCGAGCTGGTACCGGCGGCCTCGATCAGCTTGCAGGATGGTCGCAACGCGCAAGTGCTGCAGGTGGCGCACACCGACACGGGTAGCACGGAATTTCTCGCCGTGACGACCTTCGATCTGCCGAGCCTGCCGCTCGGCTACGCGCTACCGAGCGAGTAACGCTACCGAGTGAGGCTACTCGGGCCGCATCTGCGGGAATAGCAGCACATCGCGGATCGAAGCGGAGTTGGTGAGGAACATCACCAGCCGATCGATGCCGATGCCAAGGCCCGCCGTCGGCGGCATGCCGTATTCCAGCGCGCGCACGTAATCGGCGTCGTAGAACATCGCCTCTTCGTCACCTGCGTCCTTGCGCTCGACCTGCGCGCGGAAGCGCTCAGCCTGATCTTCGGCGTCATTCAACTCGGAGAAGCCGTTGGCGAGCTCACGACCACCCACGAAGAACTCGAATCGATCGGTCAGGAACGGATCGGCATCATTGGCACGAGAGAGCGGCGACACTTCTGCCGGATAGCCGAACACGAAGGTCGGATCGAGCAAGGTGTGCTCGCCGGTCTTCTCGAACAATTCGATCTGCAACTTGCCTGCGCCGTCACCGCCCTTCCAGGGGATGCCGCGCTCATCACAAGCGCTGCGCAGATACGTGACGTCGCGCAACTTTGCGCGATCGAGTGCGGGATTGCACTCCATGATCAAATCTTCGACGCTGACTCGGCGAAACGGCGCACTCAGATCGTACTGCCGCCCCTGCGACTCGAACTGCAACGAACCCACGACCGCCTCTGCGGCGCCGCGCAGCAGTCGCTCGACGAGATCCATCAGGTCGCGATAGTCGGCGTAAGCCTGATAAAGCTCAAGCATCGTGAATTCGGGGTTGTGCCGCGTCGAGAGACCCTCATTACGAAAATTGCGATTGATCTCGTAGACACGCTCGAAGCCACCCACGACGAGTCGCTTGAGGTACAACTCGGGCGCAATGCGCAAATACATGTCGATGTCGAGCGCGTTGTGATGCGTCACGAAGGGACGCGCCGCCGCGCCACCCGGAATCGGCTGCATCATCGGCGTTTCGACCTCGAGAAAGCCGAGTGCATCGAGCATGCTGCGTACGAAACGAACGAGCTGCGTGCGCTGACGGAAGACCGTGCGACTCTCGTCGTTCATGATCAGATCGACGTAGCGCTGACGATAGCGTGATTCCGTATCGGCAAGACCATGCCACTTGTCGGGTAGCGGTCGCAGCGACTTGACGAGCAGGCGCACCGACTCGACCCGCACCGACAACTCGCCGGTTTTCGTTTTGAAGAGCACGCCCTCGGCGGCAACGATGTCGCCAATGTCCCAGCCCTTGAACGACTCGTAGGCCTCGGCGAGCACGTCGCGCTGCAGGAAGAGCTGAATCTGCCCAGAAGCATCTTGGATATGCGCAAAGCTTGCTTTGCCCATGATGCGTCGCAGCATCATGCGCCCGGCCACTTTCACTCGGATCGCCTGCGCCTCGAGCGCTGCGCCCTCGCTCTCGTCGTAACCGAGATGTAGATCCGCCGCCTGCGAGTCGGGTCGAAAATCGTTGGGGAATGCTGGCAGCCCGCGCTCACGGAGTGCCGTGAGCTTGGCTCGTCGCTCGGCGATCAGCTTATTCTCGTCGATCGGGGGTTCGAGTTGGTCGCTCATGATCGGCATCCTGCCCTGTTACAAACCAGCCTTCAGTGACGCTTCGAGGAAACCGTCGAGGTCGCCATCGAGAACGGCAGTCGTGTTACCCACTTCCACGTCGGTACGCAAATCTTTGATGCGCGATTGATCAAGCACATAGGAGCGGATCTGGTGACCCCAGCTCACATCGGACTTTGACTCTTCGAGCACCTTGGCTGCGGCATTACGCTTATTGACTTCAAGCTCGTAGAGCTTGGCTTTCAACATCTTCATGGCCGTCGCGCGGTTCTTGTGCTGACTGCGCTCGCTTTGGCAGGCAACGACGATCCCTGACGGCACGTGCTTGATACGCACCGCCGACTCGGTTTTGTTGACGTGCTGACCACCCGCGCCACTTGAGCGGTAAACATCGGTTTCAAGATCGGCGGGGTTGATATCGACGCTGATGTCGTCGTCGATTTCCGGCGATACGAACACCGAAGCGAACGAGGTGTGACGCCGATTGCCCGAATCGAACGGCGACTTGCGCACGAGGCGATGCACGCCCGTCTCGGTACGTAACCAGCCGTAGGCATGGTCGCCCTTGAATTCGATGGTCGCGCTCTTGATACCGGCGACTTCGCCGCCGTTCGAATCAACGACCTCGACCGTAAAGCCGCGGTTGGCGGCCCACTTGAGGTACATGCGCATCAGCATATGCGCCCAATCCTGCGCTTCGGTACCGCCGGCACCCGCTTGGATGTCGAGGTAAGCATTGTGCGAGTCCATTTCGCCGCGGAACATCCGCTTGAGCTCAAGCTTGCGCACCTGCGCCTCGACCGAGGGCAAATCCCGCTCAACTTCGCGTGCGGTCGCCTCATCATCCTCGGCTTCGGCCAGTTCGAGCAGTTCGATGGAGTCGGATACCGACCGGGTGGCAGCATCCATGGTGTCGATTTCGCCCGCGAGTCGCGCGCGTTCACGACCGAGCTCTTGGGCTTTTTCGGGCTTCTGCCAGACGGCAGGATCTTCTAATTCGCGTGAAACCTCTTCGAGACGTTCCTTCTTCAGGTCGTACTCAAAGAAACCCCCTTAAGGAACTGATACGTTCCTGAAGGTCGGCGAGGGAGCGCTTGATGATGCCAAGTTCAATCATGGTGAGGATTCTAGCAGATGGTCGACCATCAGCTGCAGGCGACGTTCACCGCCCCACTCGTTGATGTCGAGGCGATAGACGAGGTGAACCTGATCGGGCAGCACCGGTTTGCCCGAGGCGTCGAGCCGATCTGGCCGGCCCTGCAGCGCATTGAAAGCAATCGCATCGAAGCGTCGTCCGGTGTCTCCAAGCTCAACCCACATCTTGAGGTGGTTCTCGCCCACGATCCGTACGTTGCGCAACCGAAACGACTGATCGAACGACGGCTCGGGGAAAGCCTGACCCCAGGGACCGGCCTCACGTAACACCTCGGCCGTCTTCAGCGAGATCTCCTCGACCGCGAGCTCGCCATCGGAATCAATACGATCTGCGAGGGAGCCCGACGCTTGCCAACGGGTCACCTCGCGATCGAACTCGGCTGCAAATTGATCCAGTTTGTCTTCTTCGAGCGTGAGACCGGCGGCCATCGCATGACCGCCAAAACGAACGATGAGCCCCGGATGCTGAGTCGAGATAGCCTCGAGCACATCGCGCACGTGCACGCCGGCGACCGATCGGGCCGAGCCTCGTAAGCTGCCATCTCCTGCACGTGCAAAGGCGATCACAGGGCGACGCACTCGCTCTTTCACGCGACCGGCAACAAGACCCACCACTCCCTGATGCCACTCCGGATCAAAGAGGCACACACCACGGCGATCATGACCCGGTTCGCCGAGGCGACGCACCGCCGCCATCGCTTGCTCCTGCATGGCGCCTTCGATACTGCGACGCTCGCGATTGAGCTCATCGAGCCGTTGCGCGATGAGAGTCGCCTCCTCGGCTGAATCGGTGAGTAGACAGCGAATGCCGATGCTCATGTCATCGAGTCGACCGGCCGCATTGATGCGCGGCCCGGCGACGAAGCCTAGATCCGTCGCGATGATGTTGCCGAGCACCTTGCCACCCGTTTCGAGCAACGCACGCACACCCGGCGTGCAGCGACCGGCACGGATCCGCTGTAGACCCTGTGCGACCAACACGCGATTATTTTGATCGAGTGGGACGATGTCGGCGACGGTACCGAGTGCCACCAAATCGAGCCAGGTCGCAGGCGATGGCAATGTGCTATCACCCAAGGCGCGATAGAGCGCGGCCATGACGTAGAACGCGACGCCGACACCAGCCAGCGATCGCGAGCCGAAAGTCGCTCCTGCCAAATTCGGATTGACGATGACATTGGCCATCGGCAACTCGTGACCCGCCAAATGGTGATCGGTCACGAGTACGTCGATACCCCGCTCACGCGCCGACGACACACCGGCGATACTCGAGATGCCGTTATCCACGGTGATGATCAGAGCCGGTTCGCGCTCAGCGGCAATCGCGACGATTTCGGGTGTCAATCCGTAACCGAACTCGAAGCGGTTCGGCACGAGAAAATCGACCTCGGGATAACCCCAGGCGCGCAGGGCGCGCACGATCAGAGCCGAACTCGTCGCACCATCGGCGTCGAAGTCACCCACCACGAGAATGCGGCTGCGACGCTCGCGGTGCTGCAGCAGCAAGCGCACGGCGGCCTCGATGCCCTCGAGAGTACCGACCGGCAGTAGACGATCGAGACCGATCGATAATTGCGCCGGATCCTCAATGCCGCGCGCGGCATACGCCCGCGCGAGCACGGGTGGAAGATGCGCAAGGCGCTGCAAGGCCGCGCTCGAAGGCGCTCGACGAACGACAGTGAGCTTCATGCAGCCTCCGTCAACGCCGAGAGCGCATCACGTCGCGGTCGCCACCAGCGCCAACGATCACCCGGACGCACCGACACGGCTCGATCGGTCGTGATGAGAGTGAGTTTCGACAGCTCACCACGTTGAAGCTCGGCGGCGATACTCGCAAAGAATTCAGGACTCAAATCGAGTGGTTTGCAGTCAATGCCGACCAAACCACAACAGGCACGCGCCCAAGGATCGCGCGTGTGCACGATGAAATCAGATGCCTCTTCGACGGGCGCGACAGCCGCTGCGGGTTGCGGCTCTGCGTGATGGGGCGCGCCACCGCCCCATAACCACAACGATCGGATCGAAGGCAGGCCCGCCTGTTCGCGCTCACGATTGAGCGGCAGATCGTGCAACCACATTTCGATTTCCGTCATGAGTGCGCGCAACGTGGCAGCGCCCTCGCCTACAGGCTGAGCGCTCGCAAGCCCCTGTGATGCCACCTGTTCTGACAACAATGCCGGATCAACGGTCTCGGCAGCGCAACCGCTCAATCCCGATAGCAGCAACGAGCCGTCATCGAGCGGATGCAAGATGAGACCATCGGCGCCGAAGGTACTCGCAAATCGCGACGCCAGTTCTCGCGCTTCCTCAGCAGACAATCGCAATATGCCCTCCGCCGGCAGATGCAGCGTCGTCATGCCCGCGATCAGATGCAGCGGTGTCGCAAGCCATGCATCGATCGGCAACTCTTCGCTAGCCGCTACGACACTCGCCGGACTCGCGAGCGCCACATCGTCGCGTCCGATGCTGCGCGCAAAGGCGCATCGCCAACCGCCCTGGAGCAGGCGCGGCGTCGCAAAACGCCAAGTACCTAACGCACTGACCGCATCGGCGTTTAAAAAAAGTCCGGGGAGTATGAGCACGAGTTCACGCACATCGCGTATGTTATCGAAGCATGAGACTGACCGTGACTTCGACTGGGGCCGTCAACCTCATCCGCAGTTATGCGGACGGGGCGCTACGCATCGGTGAACAGCATTTTGATCGAGCCGTGATGGTGGGCCCTACGCTTCTCGATGGGAACATACCGGTACAAAATCCGCTCGAATTGCGGCAAGAGCACCTCAGCGCACTCTTCGCCGAACCACCAGAACTCGTCTTGATCGGCTGGGCTGGCGGCCAGTTCTTCCTTCCCGCGCAGCAGCGCAGTTGGTTTCTCGAGCGGCGGATCGGCCTTGAGGTGATGGAACTCGGTGCGGCCTGTCGAACCTACAACGTGCTGGTGCAGGACGAACGCCGCGTCATCGCCCTGCTGTTCCCGTATCGCTGACGAGCCCGCTCTGCAGCGGCACGAACGAGACTGGACCCAGCATCTCACGCTCGTAACCACCATCGCGCCGCGTGACGCGCAGCAATACCTGCTTGCGATCATCACCGACGGGCATCACGAGACGTCCACCCGGCGCCAGTTGTCGCAATAACGCCTCGGGCACCTCAGGCGGCGCCGCCGCCACGAGAACGCCATCGTAAGGTGCGTTCGCCCGCCAGCCCTCGTAACCATCGCCGTGGCGAAGGCGAACATGGGTTGCGCCCAATTCCTGTAGTCGTTGCTGCGCTCGCAGATGCAGCGCTTCGATGCGCTCGATGCTATACAAGCGCGGCACCAACGCCGCCAGAATGGCCGTTTGATAGCCGCAGCCGGTGCCCACCTCGAGCACGTTGTGCAAGGGACCCGCTTCGAGCAAAGCCTCGGTCATCCTCGCCACGATGTAGGGTTGCGAGATCGTCTGCCCAAAACCAATGGGCAAGGCCGTGTCTTCATAGGCACGGCTCGCGAGCGCTTCGTCGATGAAGAGATGACGCGGAGTCGAGCGGATGCACTCGAGCACCTGCGGATTGCGGATGCCCTGTTCGATGAGTCGCTGCACGAGCCGGTCGCGGGTGCGGGCCGAGGTCATGCCGACGCCACTGAGACGCTGTTCGTTCATTCGCCGATGCCGGCCAACCAACGCTCCACCGTCGCAATCTCGCTATGGCGAGTCAGATCCACCTGCAGCGGTGTGATCGACACGTAGCCCTCAGCAACAGCATGAAAATCGGTGCCGGGACCGTCATCCTGTCCTTCACCGGCCTGACCCACCCAGATCACCTCACGGCCGCGCGGATCCATCGCGCGGGTGATCTTCTCGGCCCGATGGCGATGCCCCAAGCGAGTGGCTCTGAACCCTTGCAGCTCAGAGTAAGGCCGATGCGGGATGTTGACGTTGAGGATCATGTTCCGATCGAGCGGCTTGGCCAGCAAGCGCTCGACGACGAGTCGCGCGACGCGCCCTGCCGCGGTGTAATCCATATCCCCCTGGGCCGGGCGTCGCAACGAGAACGCCACGGTCGGCAAGCCGAGAAAACGACCCTCGATAGCGGCGGCCACCGTGCCGGAATACAGCACGTCATCGCCCAAGTTCTCGCCGTTGTTGATACCGGAGACCACCATGTCGTGCTCGAAATCGAACAGCCCTGAAATCGCCAGGTGCACGCAGTCGGTGGGCGTACCGGAGACGAAATAGGCCTGCGGCTCGTAATTTGTCACCCGCAGGGGTGACTCGAGCGTCAAGGCATTACTCGCGCCGCTGTGGTTGCGTTCGGGAGCGACGACCGTGAGCTCAGCGAGACCGGTTAGGGCTTGGCGCAGGGCGAGGATACCCGGCGCCCGGTACCCGTCGTCGTTACTGACGAGAATCTTCATCGGGCGAGTTTGTTCTTGGAGACCTGTGGAGCTCGCCAATATACTGAATGCCCACGGTTGGAGGTAGCAGCAGGATGCGTAAGCCGCCAGAGGAAGACGTTCGCGCCTTTCGTGAGGCGGTTCGCGGTGCCAAACCGCTGCAGCACCAGCCCCGCGTTCGTCATCGCCCGAAGCCACCACCACCGCGCGCCCGCTTTCGCCGTCTCGGCGAGGCGGAGGTGCTCGAGGACAGCCTCGTCCTCACACCGATCGATCTCGATGTGGAGTTCGGCGACGATCTCTCCTACCGACGCGGCGGTGTGCAGGACGCCGTCATGCGCCGCTTGCGACGGGGTTATTACCGCGTCGAAGCCGAGCTCGATCTGCACGGTCTCATCGTCGCGGAAGCCAAGCGGGAGTTGCGCGACTTTCTCGCGCGCTGCATTGCGCGCCAGCAACGCTGCGTACGCATCATCCACGGCAAAGGTTTAGGTTCAGGACCGCGTGGTCCCGTGCTCAAACAAGCGGTCAATGTGATTTTGCGCCGCACGGAGAACGTCGTCGCTTTTTGCTCAGCGAACCAACGCGATGGCGGTACCGGCGCGATCTACGTCTTGCTGCAGGGCTAGCGCAGCAATTTCGACATCTGTGCGCGCGTCTCGTCCGTAATCCAACCGTCCTTCATGAGCGACGCCAGACTCTCGTTCGGATGTTCAACGATACGCACGAGATCTGCGCGTACCAGCGTACGGGTTTTCGCGTAAGTCTGCGGTGGCAGCGCCGCAATCTCTTGGCCGATAGCGATCGCGCGCGCGATCACCTGCTCCGGATCAACCAATTCATCGACGAGCCCGGCGGCGAGCGCTTCGTCGGCAGTGAGCATCGCGCCACGCGTGAGGAAATTCGCCGCTTTGGCAGTACCGAGAATACGCTCGTAACAGCGGAAGATGGTCTCGCCGGGATACAAACCCACCTGTACTTCATTGAGGCCGATACGCGCGGCACCCTTGGCCATGACGCGATGATCGCAAAGGATGGCGATCACCGCCCCGCCCGCCGGACTGTGTCCGGTGATCGCCGCGATCAAAGGCAAAGACGAGCGCGCGAGACGCAGCTGCAACTGCGAGAAAGCGAGCACCAAGGTACGAGCGGTTTCGGTGGGCCCGGTGATCTCGCGCAGATCGAGACCCGCAGAGAACAACTTGGGATTGCCCGAGATGACGAGCGCACGCAAGGAAGCGCCCGCTGCAGCCTCGGTTTCGGCGAGCGTAATCGCCGCATCGAGCGCGCTGATCAATTCGGCATTCAGAGCGTTAACCGGTACTCGCGCCAGACGCAGTTCACGCACGCTACCGTGTTGGATGATCTCAAGCATCGTCGGACTCCCTGAAACCGGATGAGGAACCGGATGAACCCTCGCCGGGCGCGATATCGATGAATTCGCGCAGGACGGTGGTGGCGAAACTGCCCGAGCGCAAAGTGAAATTCAAGATCGGTGCGCCCTCGTCACTCACATTCACCGACAGTTCGCGCACAGCCACACGCAGCGGTCGTCGCGCCGCTGCTAGCCGATCCGCTCGGAGCCACTCGAGAAACTCGGGATACCGCGCCGCGATCGCAGTCTCGAACTCAGCCATCTCACCCTCGACGCCGCAACCGCCCTCGCCCCACATAGGGCCGGTCGGGTGGATATCGAGAGTGTCGAGTCGCTCCTGCAAAGCGGCATCGAGTGCTTCGACGACGAAACTCGAATTGCGGCCATCGAGATTAGCCCGCTCGCCGATGTGCAGGCGGTTCCAGTTACCGGCGGTGATTCGTTCGGCCAGCACTGCGTTGAAGATCAAACTGCGCGAGGCCGACCAGCGGAACATCGCATCGCGGGCATCACCCGCTCGCAGATTGGCGAGGTCTCGTCCAAAACGTTGCGGACCAAAATAATTCGGCACACCCGTGCGCGCAACCTCGGCTGCGCGCACCCGCAACGCCTCGATGTCGCCGTCGTAGCCACGCAAGGTGATCGCAAATCGATTAGCCTCGAGCGCACCACGCGGCAATTTACGCGAGTGCGCATACGCCTCGATCACCTCATAACCCTCACCCTGAACGCCAAGCCAATCGGCTGCCGGTCGACGGCGCGTCGGCACGGTGTACCACTGCGTGGTGACAGCGTGCCGATCCTTAAGGCCAGCGTAACCGACGTCATGCGGGCGAACGCCAGCGCGAGTCGCGATTTCTTTGGCCACCCAGCCAGTGTTCGAGCCGCGCTTACGCACCCGAAGCAAGGCGTGTTCACCCTGCCCTGAGGCCGTGAAGCCGAGCACCTCATCCACCACGAAATCTTCGGGTACTTCGCGCAATCGCGCACGACCCAAGGGCGCCGCTACCCGCGGCGGGTTCAAAGCCAATTCTTCCATGATTAATGTTGCTCGATGAGAACGGTGGCGAACGCTGCAAGACCCTCGGCGCGACCCAAGAATCCGAGCTTCTCGGTCGTCGTTGCCTTGAGGTTCACGGCGTCGACAGGCAATCGCAGTAAACCGGCCACGGTTTCGCGGATGGCATCGCGATGGGGTGCGAGGCGCGGCGCCTCGCAACACAGAGTGAGATCGACATTGATCACGCGATAGCCGCGATCTGCGAGCAAGCGCAGCGCATGACGCACGAAGCCCTCGCTCGCCACCCCCTTCCACTGCGGATCGGTGTCGGGAAAATGTTGACCGATATCGCCTAGGCCCGCCGCGCCAAGTAGCGCATCGCACAAGGCGTGTAACAGCACATCACCGTCGGAATGCGCCTTCACACCCTGCGAGTGGGCGATGCGAACCCCGCCCAACATCACGTGGTCACCGGGCCCGAAGGCATGCACGTCGATACCCGATCCCACTCGAATACTCATGGCGACTCTCCTTTGCTGCGCGCTTGCAAGATGCCTTCCACGAGTCGCAGATCCGCGAAGGTCGTCACTTTGATGTTGGTCGACTCGCCGCCGACGAGTAGCGGCTCGCTGCCTTGCCACTCCATCGCCTGGGCTTCGTCGGTGGGTTTGCGCCCCTCGGACTCTGCCTGTTGCAAGGCCTGCAGCAAAGCACCCAAGCGAAACATCTGCGGAGTGAGCGCACGCCAGAGCCCCTCGCGCGGCACAGTAGCCTCGCTATGCGAGCGGCCACGCTTGAGCGTATCGGCCAAGGGCACCGCGAGCAGTCCGCCTGCTCTCACATCACCCGCCGGGGAGTCACCCGCTCGCGAGTCACCCTCGGCGTACACCACGACGGCATCGACGAGGGCTTTGATTTCGGCATTGGAAACACAGGGTCGCGCCGCATCGTGCACGAGCACCCAGTCGGCAGCTTGGGCACCCCGCGCCAACAAAGCCTGCAAAGCCAAACGCACGGAATCCGCTCGCTCGGCACCGCCCGATGTTTCGAGCACCGGGCGCGGCAGCGAGGCACGAAAACTTAGCCAATCGGTGTCATCGGGTGCGACAGCCAGCATGACACCCGCACAGCGCGGATCGTCAAAGAAAGGCTGCAACGCCCAGGCGATCAAGGGTCGCCCCGCCACGGTCAAAAATTGTTTGGGTGTAGCGCCACCAAGACGCTTACCGCGTCCGGCTGCCGGCATCACGAGCCAGTAGCGCGGCGGCGTCACGGGCGAGGTCAACTCAGCGCTGAGCCGTGCGAGTTCGATCGGTCAGCCCACTGGCGGGCGGCGCCGTGATGACCTTGGGCACGACTTGATAGAAAGATTCGCTGGGACCGATCATGCCGAGCTCGCTGCGAGCGCGTTCCTCGATGGCAACGAGACCACCCTTGAGGTCGGCGACTTCGGCAGCGAGTTGATCGTTCCGGCGTTTCAGCTCGGTGTTCGTGGTGCTTTGCTGAGCGACCGCGACCTTCAGGCGATGCACTTCACTGACGCCATCCGCAGACAGCCAGATGCGGTACTGCAACAGTACCGTCAGTGCAACGAGCCCCCCTGCGAACACTCTGATCATTATGGATTTAAAGGTTAAACCTTGATTCGAGCAAAAGAAAGTCTTTCAGCTCAGAG
>CAIVYV010000022.1 GCA_903910215.1 uncultured Pseudomonadota bacterium | reverse complement strand
GTTGATGTCCGGACTGACCCCACGTCTGACTCGCGAAAAAATCTCCATGGGTAGGGTCGAAGAACCCGGACCGGAGACGAATTGTGCGATCACAACGTCATCCCAAGACAGCGTGAAAGCCAGCAGCCAACCCGAAATCAGTGCCGGTGCGATCAACGGCAACGTGATGCGAAAGAACACCGTCGCCGGTCTGGCACCCAGATCGAGCGCCGCCTCCTCGAGCGAATCGTCGAATCCCGCGAGACGCGACTGCACGATGACCGTGACGTACGCCATTGCGAACGTGATGTGCGCGATCGTGATCGTCAAAATGCCACGACCCGAGGGCAAACCGATCGCCTGCTCCAAAGCCACGAACAGCAACAGCATCGCGATGCCGGTGATGATCTCCGGCATCACGAGCGGCGCCGTCGTCATCGCCGAGAGAAATGCTCGACCACGAAACGGTCCGAAACGCGTCAACACCACACCCGCCAAGGTACCGAGGATCACCGCACCGCTTGCCGTCATCGCCGCGACCTTGATGGAGATCCAGGCAGCGCCCAGCAGTTGGTCATTCTCCAGCAATCGTGCGTACCACCGCAGTGTCGGCGAATTATCTCGATCCCAGACCGTGACGAGGCGCGAGTTGTTGAACGAGAACACGATCATCGAGAGGATCGGCACGTAAAGGAAAGCCAAGCCCAACACGAGCATCGTTCCTCGGAACCAGCCGCGTTGCTTCATGCGCGCGCCCTCATCGCCGTGCCGCCTCGAGCTCGCGACGTTGATAACGCTGGAAGAGCAAAATCGGCAGCAGCAAGACCAGCAACAGAACGATGGCAACCGCCCCGGCCACCGGCCAATTACGCGCGCCGAAAAACTGCGCAGAGAGCACCGTACCGATCATCAGCTGGTCGGTACGACCGAGCAGAGACGGAATGACGAACTCGCCGACCGCGGGAATGAACACGAGCAAACAGCCTGCCACGATACCCGGCATCGAGAGCGGCAACGTCACCTTCAAAAATGCCTTGAACGGTCTCGCCCCAAGATCCGCTGCCGCTTCGAGCAACGTAAGGTCGTGCTTCTCGAGATTCGAATACAAGGGCAAAATCATGAACGGCAAGTACGAATAGACGATGCCGATGTACACCGCGAAGTCGGTATAGAGCAACGTCAACGGCTCATCGATGAGCCCCAAGGCAAGCAGCGTGTTGTTGATGACACCGTTGGTCTTGAGCAAGCCGACCCAGGCATAAACGCGTAACAGGAAGGATGTCCAGAACGGCAGAATGATCAGCATCAGCAACAGATTTCGAGTGCTCGGCTTCGAGCGCGCGATCGCGTAAGCCATCGGATAGCCGATCAGCAGACACCAGAAAGTGGATACGGCAGCGACCTTGACCGAGTACAGGAAGGTGTCGACGTACAAACTCTCGCGCAATAACACCTGATAGTTGTCGAAGTTGAAGCTCACCACCAGACGACGGGTCTCTTCCACCCACTCGATCAGCGGCGCATACCCCGGTTGAATCGGCTGCATCCACGAGAACGAAATCTTCAGGACGATGACGAACGGAATGGCGAAGAACGCCAACAACCATACATAGGGCACCCCGATCACGAAATTGCGGGGCTGACTCCAGCTCTTCAAGGTCGATAGAAGTGAGCGGCGCACCATGAGCTCGCTACTGGATCAAGACGACAGGACTCGAGGGGTGCCAGGAGAGATGCACCGTTTCGTCCCACACGATGCGCTCATCATGCCGCTCGACGTTCGGCATCGTGACTCGAACCAGACGACCAGATGGCAAACGCACCAGATAAATGGAAAGATCGCCCATGTAGGCGATTTCCTTGACCACACCCGTTACGTGGTTCTCGCCGATGGCAGGTGCCGCCCGCGACATCTCGATTTTCTCGGGACGAATCGCCACCGTCACCTGCGCATCCGGTGGCGCACTGATGCCGTGACTCACAAAAACCGTCGTCTCAAGTTCGGGACAGCCGATTCGAACATAGGCGGGCTCGTCTTCGACCAGCTTGCCCTCGAACATGTTAACGGAGCCGATGAAGTCGGCCACGAAACGCGAGTTCGGGAATTCGTAGATATCGGTAGGCGTGCCGACCTGCACAATCTGGCCCTTGTTCATGACGCCGATGCGCGAGGCAAGTGTCATGGCCTCTTCCTGATCGTGGGTCACGACGACGAAGGTGACGCCGAGCTGCTCCTGCAGATTGATAAGCTCGAACTGCGTATGTTCGCGCAACTTCTTGTCGAGCGCGCCCAAGGGCTCATCGAGCAGCAACAACTTGGGCTTCTTGACCAACGCACGCGCCAGTGCCACGCGTTGGCGTTGACCGCCCGACAACTGATGCGGCTTGCGCTTGGCAAAATCACCGAGCTTCACGATGCTTAGCATGTCATCGACACGCCGACGAATTTCGTGCTTGTCGAAGCCCTCCTGCTCGAGACCGAAGGCGACGTTCTGCGTCACCGTCATGTGCGGGAACAGGGCATACGACTGGAACATCATGTTGACCGGTCGCTCATAAGGCGGAATCCCCGCCACATCCTGACCGTCGATGAGGATGCGACCCGACGTGGGT
>CAIVYV010000021.1 GCA_903910215.1 uncultured Pseudomonadota bacterium | reverse complement strand
TGCCACATCGAGCGACGCGAGCGGTTCATCGAGCAGCAGAATCTTCGGCTGTGTGACGAGAGCGCGGGCGATGGCGACACGTTGTTTTTCACCGCCCGACAAGTTGACGGCGGATCGATCAAGCAATGAGCCGATACCCAGAAGATCGATGGCATCGTCGAGCGCCCCGCGCGCAGCTTGCCGGTCTATGCGCAAGCGATTAAGGCCAAATTCCAGATTGCGACGCACATCGAGGTGCTCGAACAGGCTCGCTTCCTGGAAAACATAGCCAAGTTCGCGCTGCCAGGTGGGTACGAAAATTTGTCGCTGCTCGTCTTGCCAAATTTCATCACCGATGGCGAGACGACCCAATGCGCGCTCGAGACCCGCGACACAGCGCAGCACCGTCGTCTTCCCTGAGCCCGAGGGGCCGAAGAGCACGGTGATGCCCTGCGGGGGAACAGTGATGTCGATCGCGAGATGGAAGTTGGCGCGTTGCAGGGCGAGCTGCAGCAAAATGGGTGACGTGCTCATGGCAGCGCCGCTCCCGCGCGTCGACGCAGTCGAGTCAGTGCCATCAGCATCACGAAGGAGAACGCGACCATGAGCGCAGCGAGTCGATGCGCCGCTTCATACTCCATCGCCTCGACGTAGCCGAAGATCTGCGTTGCGACGACACGAGTCTCGCCCGGAATGTCACCACCGATCATCAGCACCACGCCGAACTCGCCCACGGTGTGTGCAAAGGTCAATACCGCGGCGGTCAACAAGCCGGGTTTTGCGAGTGGCAGGGCGACACTGAAGAAGGCATCCCAAGGCTTGGCGCGCAAGGTGGCAGCCACTTCGAGTGGTCTGCGGCCCAGCATCTCGAAGGCATATAGAATGGGATAGACCGCGAACGGCAGCGAGAAGATCACCGAGCCGATCACGAGCCCCGTAAACGAGAACGACAACAGGCCTAAGCCCAAAGATTGGGTGAGAGTGCCGACCCAGCCATCGGGACCGAGGGATAGCAGGATGTAAAAGCCGAGTACCGTCGGCGGTAGCACGAGCGGTAGGGTGATCATGGCGATGATGACGCCGCGCCACTTCGAACTCGTGCGAGCGAGCCACCATGCGAGCGGCGTGGCGAGCAATAGCAAGATCAGCGTCGTGATCGCCGCGAGTTGCAGCGTGAGCAAGATGGCGTGTCCGCTGTCAGCGCTCGGCGTCATGGCAGCTCGTAACCGTAAAGTCGGATGATCTCGCGAGCGGGCTTAGAGTCGAGATAGCGGAGCAGCGCGAGGGCGGCCGGATGGTCTTTGCCCTTGGCGAGCAAAATCACATCCTGCTTGATGGATTCGTGCAGATGCGCAGGGACGATCCACGCGGAACCGCTATTCAGCTCTCCATCCGTCATGACTTGCGAGAGCGCGACGAATCCGAGCTCGGCATTGCCTGATGCCACGAACTTGAACGCTTGGTTGATGTTGGCGCCTTCGACGATTTTGGGTCGAAGTTTTTCGAGTACGCCGAGCGCACGCAGAGTCTGCTGTGCGGCGGCGCCATAGGGTGCGAGTTTGGGGTTCGCGATGGCAACACGTCGGAAGTCGCCGCGGCGCAGCACATCACCTTTTGCATCGACGTAATTCGCATCGCGACTCCACAGCACGAGACGCCCGATGGCATAGGTACGTTGCGTCTCTGCGAGAGCGTAACCCTCGCTCGCGAGCTTGCGAGGTATAGCCGCATCGGCCGACAGCAATACACCGTAGGGCGCGCCTTGGCGAATTTGGGCAGCGAGTTGCCCAGTAGCACCGAGCGAGATGATGGCGCGATGGCCACTCTCGCGCTCGAAGGCGGTCGCGAGTGATTTCATCGGCGCTGCAAAATTGGCGGCCACCGCCACATGCACCTCGCCAGCAAGGCCCGACGTGCTCGTAACTGCCGCAACCAACAGCAAAACTGTCACGCGCACGAGAGCCATGACTCGCCGCGATGTCATAGCCTGCGGTATCAACTCTCCTGCGCGAGACGGCGCAGGTCGGCAGCAAAAGCGTCGATGGCGATGTCAGGCTGAGCGATGAGTCTCAGTTGGTTACCGCGATCGTAGACGTAGATCGTCGCTGAGTGATCGACCGTGTAGTCCTTGCCGTCGGCGGTAGGTACTTTCACCGCGATCGCATGGAATGCCTTCACGACCTTCTCAAGCTCTGTCGGCTCAGGGCGCAGACCGATGAAGCTCGGGTCAAAATTTTTCACGTAGGCATCGAGGCGATCCGGTGTGTCGCGCTCGGGGTCCACGCTGACGAGCAACACCTGCAGCTTGCTCGCATCTTCGCCGAGTGCGTCCCGCACCTGACGTAGACGCATCAGTGTTGAAGGGCATACATCAGGGCAGCGCGTGAAACCAAAGAACACAAGCGTGACTTGATCTTTGAAATCTTCGATGCGGCGGATCTGTCCGCTCGTGTCGGCGATCCCGATGTCCTTGCCGTAAGCAATGCCCGAGACTTCCGACGCGTTGAACGGCGGGGGTGGAGGCGAGCAAGCGGTGAGGGTCAGGGCGACCGCCGCCAGCAGCATCGCGGCGCGATTCGAGCGTGACATCAACGCTGCTCGACCGTGAACTGCGTCGTCACCGTGCCTGCTTTCTCGAATTGCAACTGCACCGGAAAGCTGGCTCCCGCTTCGAGTGGCGCCTTCAACTGCATGAACATCAGATGCAGGCTGCGCGGCTTCAGTTCCACTTTGCCATTGGCCGGAATCTCAAGACCGTCGGTGAGTTGACGCATCCGCATCACGCCACCATCCATGCTCGTGTTGTGAATCTGCACCTCGGCGGCGACCGGACTTGCTGCGGAGACCAGCCGATCGGTCGTGTTAGCCGTATTGACGATCGTCATGAAGCCGCCGCCCACGACTTGGCCCGGCGCCGTGGCGCGCGACCACGGGTTATCGATGCGGATCGGCGAGGCTGCCGAAGCGATCGAAGCCAAGAGGGCAAAAGCGAGAGCGAGCGAGACGGATTTCATGACTTCACCTTGAAAATGGGCACACAAGAAAACCAGTGCGAGACGAAGTGTCGATGACGTCTGCGACCTCGTCAATCAGCAGATTCCAGTAGATCTCGTAGCGCTCTGACACTCTCCTCGAGAGGTATCTCTTGGGTGCGGATCGTGACATCGGCAGCGTGTGGTGCCTCGTACGGGCTGTTCACCCCGGTCATATTCGGGATCTTGCCCTCGCGAGCTTTCTTGTAGAGACCCTTCACGTCGCGCTGTTCGCACACCTCGAGCGGCGTATCGACGAAGATCTCGATGAAATTCTCGGGCCCGATGAGTTCGCGAGCCAGATCGCGCTCGCGACGGAACGGCGAGATGAACGAGGTCATGACGATGAGGCCGGCGTCCATCATCAGTTTGGCGACCTCGGCTATGCGCCGGATATTCTCGACCCGATCCGTATCGGTGAAGCCGAGATCCCGGTTGAGCCCCTGCCGAATGTTGTCGCCATCGAGAATGTAGGTGTGCATCCCGCGAGCATGCAGTTCCACTTCGAGTGCGTTGGCGATGGTCGACTTACCCGATCCCGAAAGACCGGTGAACCACAGCACTTTGCCCGGGTGGCCGTTGAGTTTTTCGCGTGCAGCCCGATCGATGCTGAGCGACTGCCGATGCACGTTCTGCGCGCGGCGCAAGCTGTGACGAATCAGGCCAGCCGCGACGGTCGCGTGGGTATAACGATCGACGAGAATGAAGCCGCCGAGTTCGCGCGACTCGCTGTAGCGCTCGAAGGCGAGCGGTTGCGTCGTGGCGATGTTGCAGACGGTGATGTCGTTTAGCTCGAGTTTGCGGGCGGGCTCCTCGGCGAGCGTATTCACATTCACGCGGTGCTTGATCGCCGTAATCGAGGCGCCGCTCCATTGGCTCGCGAGCTTTAAGTCATAGCGACGACTGGCAAGGCCTGCTTCTTCGTGCAGCCAGACGATGATGGCCTCGAACTGATCGGTTGTCTCGATCGGCAGGTCTGCCCGACTCAACACATCGCCTCGGGAGATGTCGATTTCTCGATCGAGGCAGAGCGTGATCGCATCACCGGCGGTAGCGGTCGAGAGATCGCCATCGCCCGTGACGATGCGGGTGATGTTAGCGACCTGTCCGCTCTGCGCTACGCGCAGTGAATCGCCGAGCTTCAGTTCGCCTGCGGCGAGCGTGCCGGCGTAACCGCGAAAATCCGCATTCGGGCGATTGACCCACTGCACCGGAAAGACGCTGCCAGGCTGCGGCAAGCGCCGTATATCGACGGTCTCGAGATGTTCGAGCAACGAGGGGCCCGTGTACCACAGCATGGCTGTCGATCGCGCGGTGACGTTATCGCCGTGCAACGCACTCATCGGGATAGCAACGATCGTCTCGACGCCGAGCTTGGCGGCGTAGCGAGCGAAGTCGCTCTGGATCGCTAAAAAGCGCTGCTCGTCGTAACCGAGCAGATCCATCTTATTGATGGCGAGTACCACGTGGCGCAAGCCCATAAGCGAGACGAGGTACGCATGGCGCCGCGTCTGGACTGTTAAACCCGCGCGCGCATCGACCAACAACACGGCAAGGTCCGCCGTCGAGGCGCCGGTGACCATGTTGCGTGTGTACTGCTCGTGACCGGGTGTGTCGGCGACGATGAAGCTGCGGCGTTGACCCGAGAAATAACGATACGCGACATCGATGGTGATGCCTTGTTCGCGTTCGGCGGCCAAGCCATCGACCAGCAGCGCAAAGTCGATCGCATCGCCCTGCGTGCCGAAGCGGCGCGAGTCGCGCTTCAGCGCTGCGATTTGATCCTCGGGGATTTGCTGCGATTCGAACAGTAGACGACCGATGAGAGTGCTCTTGCCGTCATCGACGCTGCCGCAGGTGATGAAGCGCAGCAGATCTACATCATGAAGGGTCGACATCAGAAATACCCTTCGCGCTTCTTCTG
>CAIVYV010000020.1 GCA_903910215.1 uncultured Pseudomonadota bacterium | reverse complement strand
TGCCCAAGAAGGATCAACGGTTCTCACCGTCCCGCTTGGCAAAATGCCGTTCTCGAACTTCCTCGCACCACTTCCAGATGCATGGCTACGCGAGATTTCACGTCGCTATACGGCAGACACAATTTCGGTTTCAGAAGTGCTGCGGGAACTAGCACGCTGCATCCCAGTCGGTTTCGTGGAACGGCAACTTCCTCCTGATGCGCACTTTAAGGCACCGAAAGAAACCGAGAACCGGAACGGGCATCTCTTCTTGGAATTTGATGAGGCGCTAAACCCGTACGGAGCAGGTCATACCGAAAGGAATCTCTTTGCCAAACTCAACGCAAGTTTGAAGAAGGACGGCAAAGAAACCGAAAAACGGCGCCACCAGATCCACGAGTACTGGCTCTTCTGGGGCGACACTGTTCCACGCGCACTGAAGCGCTCGTTCGGGACCCTTGGATACGGCTCACTTCGTGAGGCGGTAGATGAGCTTGCAGCCCGAGAGAACAATCGAGCGAAGAAGTAGGGCGTGCGGGTCCTAACGATCGACCTTGGAGACCCGCGTGTCCGTGAGGCCGCACGCGCTGCAGCGCCGGGGCGCTTCGTGCCGGACTCGTGGACGGCTCTCTCAGGTGAGACGGTCTCGTTGGTGGATGCACCACTACGTCTCCTCGTCCTGATTCCTCTGGACGCCAGCCTTGCTTCTGAATCGGAGGCAATCGCAGCCGCAATTCTGGGGAGTGATCCGGTACCGCGAGCCATCGGTGCTCTGCTTCCAGTCGCAGGGAGTAATGAAGGTGTCACGTCGCGAGCTATCCCTGAATGGTTCGCGATGGGCGACGCAATGCGCTTCATTGAACTGCGCTCAGAAGAGGCGAGTGTTGCCAACCCGCGAACTGGGATCTCTTCGATCACGACTGGTGCATCAAGCGGTTGGACAGAAGAGTTTCGGAAAGACGTCCTTGGACACCTCACGGATCCAGAGCTCTTCGATGCCGCTTGGCATGCGATCCCTCGCAACCGGCCTTCTGCAGTAGGGCTCCGAATCGTCTCGCTTGGAGAAGGTCGCAGTCGCGCCGTCGCCGATTTAGCGCTGAGACTAGCCGAGGAGCTGGATCCGAATCGCGAACCAGAAACTGGCGTCGAACTCCCACAACGCTGGGATCTGGACAAGCGGCTCTACCCGATCACACCGCCCTATCCAACAGACCCCGCGTACATCGCGGCACTCCCAGCCCCGATTCGTGGCCTCGCCGCAGTTAAGCGCGGGAACCCTATTGCAATCGCGTCACGTACAGCAAGCCAATATGAGGAAGCGGTAGCGCTCGGGCTCGGCATGCTGAAGAGCGAGCCCCCACGCTTGCGCGCGCTAATTGATGCTGCCGAGCGAACAGAACCTGATGGCCCTTACCTTGACCCCGTGGGCGCTGCAGCACTGGAGGCAGAGTTTCCAGGCTCGGTGTTCGGCGACAGCTTGGCGCGCGAATACGCAGAAAAGGCTGATGGTGCTGAAAGGGTTGGCGAACTACTCAACCAGGCTGCGGACTCGCAGGCGGACGGCCTCTCAGCCGCGCTCCTCGCACACTGGTTCTCCAGTGACGCCGATGCTGTGCGACCGGCTGGCCCACACACGCTTTCCCCGCGGCTTGAAGAGAAATCGCAGCAGTGGTCTCAGCTCGCACAAGCAATCGCCGAAGTTGAACCTGCTACCGCCCCATCTCGTTCTTGGCTTCCGTGGCTGCTGAGCTTTGCAACTGGTGGACCTGAAATGGTTGTGCGCGAAGAGCCAACCCCAGAACAAGAACCAGAGCTATCGCCAAGCAGCAACGACGCTTCTGAACAGTCAGAAGAACAAGGAGCAGCAAGCGATGAAGC
>CAIVYV010000019.1 GCA_903910215.1 uncultured Pseudomonadota bacterium | reverse complement strand
GCACGTGCAGGTGTTGCCGGTATCGGCTTTGAACCCGCTCGCACTCGTGAGCTACGACAAGGTGCTGATGACCGTCGGCGCCGTGAAACTGATCGAGGAGCGCCTGCAATGAGCGCCACTGTCTCGAAGCTCAGCCAAGAGCGTTTGATCAACGTGCTGCTCGCGCCGCACGTCACTGAGAAAACCGCGCTCGCCATGCAGAACTCGAATCAATACGCGTTCCGTGTGCGTCGCGATGCCACCAAGCCCGATATCAAGGCTGCCGTGGAACTCATGTTCTCCGTGAAGGTGGCCGAAGTGAATGTCGTCAACGAGCCGGGCAAAACCCGTCGTTTCGGCAAGACCGTCGGTCGCACGCAAGATTCGAAGAAGGCCTATGTGCGTCTCGCACCGGGTCAGAGCATCGACTACGAAGCGAGGAAAGCCTAATGGCACTCGTCAAGAGCAAGCCGACGTCGCCGGGTAGCCGGTTCGCCGTCAAGATCGACAAGTCCCACCTTTGGAAGGGTGATCCGTACGCGCCGCTGACGGTTGCCCAGTCGAAGACGGGTGGTCGCAACAGCTACGGTCGCATCACCACGCGCCACAAGGGCGGTGGGTCGCGTCAAAAGTTCCGCATCATCGACTTGAAGCGCGACAAGGACGGCGTGAAGGGCGTGATCGAGCGTATCGAGCACGATCCGAACCGCACCGGCCATATCGCGCTCGTCAAATACATGGACGGCGAGCGTCGCTACATCCTCGCGCCGAAGGGCGTTGTGCCGGGTGACGAAGTGCGCTCGGGCGCCGATTCGCCGATCAAGCCGGGCAATGCGATGCAGCTGCGTCACATCCCGGTCGGTTCGACGGTGCACAACGTCGAGTTGAAGCCCGGTTGCGGCGGTCAGCTTGCGCGCAGCGCCGGCAGCTCGGTGCAGTACACCGCGCGTGAGGGCGTCTACGCCTACATTCGTTTGAAGTCCGGCGAGATGCGGAAAGTGCTCATCGACTGCCGCGCCACCATTGGCGAGGTCAGCAACGACGAACACAACCTGCGCAGCTACGGAAAGGCTGGTGCTAAGCGTTGGCTCGGTATCCGTCCGACGGTCCGTGGTCTCGCGATGAACCCGGTCGATCACCCCCACGGTGGTGGTGAAGGTAAGTCTGGCCAAGGTAATCCGCACCCGGTGTCGCCGTGGGGTTGGAATACCAAGGGCAAGAAGACCCGCACCAACAAGCGCACGACTCACATGATCGTGCAGCGTCGCCAGAACAAGGTCCGCTGAGCGGCCCGGTAAGGTCAGGAGTCAACAGTGCCTCGTTCACTCAAGAAAGGTCCTTTCGTCGATCTGCACCTCACAAAGAAGGTGCAGACGGCCGTCGCCAAGAACGATCGCAAGCCGATCAAGACCTGGTCGCGCCGCTCGATGATCGTCCCCGAGATGGTGGGTCTCACCATCGCGGTGCACAACGGCAAGCTGCATGTGCCGGTGCTCGTGTCGGAAAACATGGTCGGCCACAAGCTCGGCGAATTTGCGCCCACGCGCACATTCAAGGGCCACTCCGGCGATAAGAAGGCCTAAGGCGGAGCAATACAATGGAAGTCACGGCCAAACTGAAATACGCGCGGATCTCCCCGCAGAAGTGCCGCCTCGTCGCCGACGTGGTGCGCGGTCAGCCCGTGGGCAATGCGCTCGCGACGCTGCGCTTCATGCCGAAGAAAGGCGCGGAAATCGTACTCAAAGTTCTCGAGTCGGCGGTTGCCAACGCCGAGAACAACAACGGCGCCGACATCGACGAACTCAAAGTTCATCGCATCATGGTCGACACCGCTCCGGTGCTGAAGCGCTTCGCCGCTCGCGCCAAGGGTCGCGGTGCTCAAATCATCAAGCGCAACAGCCACATCACCGTCGTGGTTAGCGACGGCAAGAAGGACTGATCCATGGGCCAGAAAGTCAATCCGATCGGCATTCGACTTGGGATCACCCGCGAGTGGTCCTCGAAGTGGTATGCCAGCAAAAAAGAATTCCCGCTGCACGTTCACACGGACTTCCGCGTTCGTGAGTTCCTGCGCAAGAAGCTCGCCGAGGCCTCGGTCTCGCGTATCAGCATCGAGCGCGCTGCGAACAAGGTGAACATCACGATCCAGACCGCGCGTCCGGGCATCGTGATCGGCAAGAAGGGCGAGGACATCGAGAAGTTGCGCGCCGATACGGCGAAGCTGCTCGGTCGCCCGATGGGTGACATTCGCCTGAACATCTCCGAGATCCGCAAGCCGGAACTCGACGCACAGCTTGTCGCTGATGGCATCGCCCAGCAGATCGAGAAGCGCGTGATGTTCCGTCGCGCCATGAAGCGCGCCGTGATGAGCACGATGCGCAGTGGCGCCCTCGGCATCAAGGTGCGTTTGTCGGGTCGTCTGAACGGCGCCGAAATCG
>CAIVYV010000018.1 GCA_903910215.1 uncultured Pseudomonadota bacterium | reverse complement strand
TCTCGCAGCAAGGTCAAGACGGGACTTCGCCGACTCTGGCAACATCAGCAGATGACGAGTTTCTATCGACGCTACATCTTGCCGCCCTTGCTCGATCGCGCGATGAGCGATCGACGGATCAGCCGTTATCGAAGGCCGGTTTTGGCTCCGGCTACGGGTCGAGTGCTCGAGATCGGTTTCGGCACGGGCGCCAACCTTTCACACTATCCAGAGTCGATTCGGCAGCTCGAGATCGTCGAGCCGGACGCGGCACTCAATGCTCGCGCGGAGCGGCGATTGGCGAAGAGCTCGCGTGAGGTCACCGTGCATGCACTGTCTGCGGAGCAACTGCCGTTCGATGCCGGTAGCTTCGATACCGTAGTCAGTACTTTTACGCTGTGCTCCATTCCTGATGTTGCATCGGCACTGCGTGAGATTCATCGGGTGCTCAAGCCCGGTGGGCAGTTCCTGTTTCTCGAGCACGGTCTGTCGCCGGAGGCGGGCGTTGCTCGATGGCAACATCGATTGACCCCCCTACAAAAAGTGATCGGCGGTGGTTGTCATCTCAATCGGCCGATGCGATCGCTTATCGAGCAGTCCGGTTTGGATGTTCAATCAAGTGGTTACGAAGAGCGCTACGCACCGAAATTGCCCAAGATCGTCGCTTGGCTGACGAGCGGAGTCGCCAAAAAAACGGCCGGCTAACGAAGATGACGGTCACGTCATGTTGTGAGGCGTATGATGCCGCTCCACTTCGATGTCCACGACGTCCAAATCTCGGGTTTCTCTGCCACTGCTTATCGGTGCGATGGGGGTGGTGTTCGGCGACGTCGGCACGAGTCCGCTCTATGCCTTCAAAGCAGTCTTCACTGCATCCGAGCTCGACCCAACTAATCTCGAGAACGTCCTTGGCGTTCTGTCACTGATCTTCTGGTCGATCACGCTCGTTGTCGGCATCAAGTACGTCGCGATTGTGCTGCGGGCCGACAACGACGGTGAAGGTGGTGTGCTCTCCTTGATGCAGCTCGTTGCAACGCGAGTGTCTTACCGCTGGTCGTCATTGGTTTTCGCCTTAGGCGTTGCAGGCTGCGCACTGTTTTTTGGTGATGGCGTGATAACGCCAGCCATTTCCGTATTGAGTGCCGTAGAGGGCCTAGAGCTCGTCGCGCCGGCGCTGCACCGCTTCATTGTACCGATCGCCGTAGTGATCCTGATCGGATTGTTCTTGGTGCAACGAAAAGGGACCGAACAGATTGGTCGCTTGTTCGGCCCAGTCATGTTGGTTTGGTTCGTCTCGCTCGGTCTGCTGGGATTGGTCTCAGTGCAGCAGAATCCGCAAGTACTGGCCGCGATCAATCCGATCCACGCTGAGCACATCATTGTTCAGCATCCACTGGTTGCACTCTCGGTCTTTGGCGCTGTTTTCTTGTGCGTCACGGGTGGTGAAGCCTTGTACGCTGACCTCGGCCATTTTGGGCGGCCGGCGATTTCGCGCGCATTCATTTTTCTCGTGTACCCAGCTTTGCTGCTGAACTATTTCGGGCAGGGTGCGTTGGTATTGCGTGACGGTAGCGCGATCGAAAGTCCGCTGTACTTGCTCGTCCCTGCGTCGCTGTTGCTACCTTTTATCGTGCTGGCAACGCTCGCTACCATCATTGCCTCGCAAGCCGTGATTTCCGGTGTGTTCTCCATTACACGCCAGTGTCTGCAAATCGATCTGCTACCGCGAATGAAGATCCAGCATTCATCGGAGGAGTCGATTGGTCAGGTTTATGTCCCCTTTATCAACTGGATGATGTGCTTCTTCACGCTAGCGCTCGTGATCGGCTTCGGTTCATCCGAGAGCTTGGCAGGCGCCTATGGTGTCGGCGTGTCGATTACCATGTTGATCGACTCGGTGTTGATGGTGTTGTTCCTAGGCAGCTCCAGTCCTCGGTGGCGTCATTTGCAGATCGCGCTGCTCGGGTTCATCGTGTTGATCGAGGCGGCTTATTTGTTGGGTAATCTGCAAAAAGTCGCCGCAGGCGGCTGGGTGCCCTTAGTGTTTGGTGCCAGTCTGTATTGGATCATGCGAACTTGGCAGTCCGGTCGCGATGCCATCCATGCTATCACCAGTCGCGAAGACTACACGGAGGCCGAGTTTCGGCGCTTGCTTGCCGAGGCACAGCCGCAACTAGTCGATAAGACAGTGGTCTTCCTGACGAGTCACGGTGCACGCATTCCGCGCACTCTGGTAAGAAATGTCCAAATTAATCGCGTCTTGCATGCTCGTACGATCATCATGACGATCGGCGTTGCTTCGACGCCGAGAATCAGCGTCGGCACTCGAACCAAGGTGACGGAACTGAGTCCGGGCTTACTGCGCGTGCATTGCACCGTCGGCTTCATGGAGACGATCAATGTGCCCACCCTGGTGCGCGACGTACAGAGAATCTATAAGGCTGTGATCCCGCAGGAAGCCACCTATGTCATTGGTCGAGACGATATCGTCACCAATGGTCGAGCTCATCTGACGCGTATCCAAAAAGCCATGTTCGCCTTCATGTCGCGCAACGCCGAGTTTGCCGGCGAACACCTCGGCATTCCGCCCCACCGCATCCAGGAGTCCGGTGGCCAGGTGGCGTTGTAATTTTAGTGACACGATTCCGCCAAATGCACATCATATTCTTTTTAACGATCCGTCATCAGGCTCTTGCAAGATCGAGTTTCATAATTTCGTCAGACTCGAGGATCGTCGATGACACAGAGAACATCGTGGTTGGCCGCCGCCGCTTCAGTACTGCTTCTGCAGGGAGCTTGGGCACACGAGAGCGCATCGCATCTCGACGAGACTACTCGAACACCGACGGTGTCGGGATGGTGGAAGGGAAACACCCACACACACACTTGGTGGAGCGATGGTGACAGTCCGCCGGAAACCGTTGCTTCTTGGTATCGCGACCGCGGCTATCACTTTCTAGTCTTGAGTGATCACAACCGAAT
>CAIVYV010000017.1 GCA_903910215.1 uncultured Pseudomonadota bacterium | reverse complement strand
CGAGTCGCTGTCTGGCTATGCAGCGACGATGCCAGCTACATCACGGGTGCGGCGCTGCCGGTCGATGGGGGAAACTCGGTCGTCTGAGAGGATCCCACCCATGTCCGAACCGGGATGCCCGAGACCCTGGAATCCGTGGTATGGGCTTCCCCCGAGATTCCAGACACCGAGATAAGGTGTAAAGATGATCTCGGAGGTATGGGATGGGTACTCGAAGGTTGTTCACTCGGGAGTTCAAGCTCGAGGCAGTGAAGCTGGTGAGCGAGCGGGGCGTGAGGGTTGCACAGGCCGCTCGGGATTTGGGTATCGGGGAGAACGTACTTGGCCGCTGGGTTCGCGAAGCAGCCTCCGGCAAGGGGAGTGCTTTTCCTGGACGCGGGGTGATGAAGTCTGAAGATGCCGAACTTGCCCAGCTTCGTAGGGAACTTGCTCGCACCAAGGCGGAGCGCGACATTTTAAAAAAAGCCATCGCCTTCTTTGCCAAGGATCCGCCGTGAGGTTTGCGTTCATCGCCAAGCATCGCGGTATCTGGCAGACGCAGTTGATGTGCCAGACGCTCGGTGTCTCGAGAGCAGGGTTCTACGAGTGGCTGGGTAGACCCGAGAGTGATCGGGCCAAAGCCAACCGTGAACTTCTGGCGCTCATCCGCGAGAGCTTCGAGCAGAGCGATCGCACCTATGGCAGTCCACGCATCTGGCGCGATCTGATCGCTTGGGGTTATCGCTGCGGTGAGAACCGCGTGGCCCGCTTGATGCTTGCGGCGGGCCTTAAGGCCCGCCGCAAGCGACGCAGACTGCCAGAGGACCTTGGCGCGCGACCTGAGCATTGCATTGCCCCGAACTTGCTTAATCGGCAGTTCGAAGCGACGGCACCGAACCAACGATGGGTTGCTGATTTCACATACATCTGGACGGATGAAGGCTGGCTGTACTTTGCCGTGGTCCTTGATCTGTTCTCCCGTCGCATCGTGGGCTGGTCGATGAGTCAGGAGATGACGGCAGAGCTGGTAACCGATGCGCTGGTCATGGCAGTCTGGAGAAGAGGCAAGCCTCGTGAGTTGCTGCATCATTCGGATCAGGGAAGCCAGTACACGAGCGAGCGCTTCCAGACACTGCTCGCCGAGTTCGGCATCACCTGCAGCATGAGCCGTCGCGGTGACGTCTGGGACAACTCGGCGATGGAGAGTTTCTTCTCGAGCTTGAAAACCGAGCGCACGAGTCGTATTCAGTATCGCTCGCGCAATCAATGTCGAGCCGATTTGTTCGATTACGTCGAGCGGTTCTACAATGTTCGTCGTCGTCACTCAACGATCGGTTATGTCAGCCCAGTAGAGTTCGAACGGCTGGCGACGAAAGCCTAAGGGTGGTGTCCGGGAAATCGGGGGAAGCCCACTCCTGCTCACGATCAATGAGCGCGGTGAAACGACTGCTGGAACGTCGTGCGGAGATGGGCGACGCGCGCTGGCGGAGGACGCACTACCCCACCTGGCTTTTCATCATTGCGAACCCTTGGTTGATGATTGAACGTCTGTTTCGTCTCAAATGGGGTGATTGATCCGCGGTGATGCGTTAACTTCGGGGCGCGTATCCGGAACGTTTTCCGGGCCAACCTTGAGGCGAAGCATGGGTAAGTGGACGCGCCGCGCAGTCATCGCCACGGGCGGCCTCGTTGGTGGAACGCTGCTCGTCGGCGTTGGCGTCGTTGCCTTGGCGCCCAATAGGCTAGCGCTGCGGCCTGATGCGCAGGGCGGGCAACTCGCCACCTGGGTTCGCATCACACCGACAGGCGATGTCGTGGCCATCGTACCGCACGCCGACTTAGGCCAAGGCACGCACACCGCACTCGCGATGATGCTGGCCGAAGAGCTCGATGCGGACTGGTCGCGCGTGCGAGTCGAAGAGGCCCCGGCGACGGACGACTACGCCAACGGTCATGTACTGCGCGGATTCTTTGGCGGAGCACTGCAGTTGCCCCGCATGCTTGATCGCGGCGCGGACTGGTCGGCGTTCAAGCTCACGCAGCTACTCGACTTCCAGATCACAGGCGGCAGCGTCAGCGTACGCGGCACCGGCTGGTATGGCATGCGCATCGCCGGTGCGGCGGCGCGCGATATGCTGCTGCGTGCGGCAGCGGCGCGCTGGTCGGTACCGGTGGCCGAACTCTCGACGGCCGATTCACGCGTCAGCCATACGGCGAGTGGCCGAAGCGCGGGCTACGAAGAACTCATCGAAGCGGCCATACAACTCGAGCCGCCGCAGCGTCCGGCGCTCAAAGCGCCCGCGGACTACCGGATTGTCGGTACGCCGCGGCACCGCCTCGATGTGCCGGCGAAAGTCGATGGTACGGCCGTGTACGCAGTTGATGTACGGCTGCCGGACATGCTGCATGCGGCGCTGATGGCCGCACCCGTGTTTGGCGGACGCCTCGAGTCGGTCGACTCCGCGACCGCTATGGCTCGCGCGGGTGTAAAGCGCGTCGTCGAACTCGAGCAGGCCGTGGCTGTCGTAGCCGAGACCCACTGGCAGGCCCAGACGGCGCTCGCGGCGCTGTCGCCGCGCTTCGGGACGGCCGGTCATGAGTCGTTCACGAGCGCGGCCTGGTTTGACCAGCAGCAACAGACGCTGCGCACCGAGCGCGGCGATAACGATCATTCCGTTGGTGATGTCGACGCCGCCCTCGTGGAAGGCTCGCGACGCATCGAGGCCGATTACCGCGTGCCTTATCTTTATCACGCGACCATGGAACCGATGTGCGCGACCGTGCGCATCGCGGATGGGCGCGCAGAGATCTGGACCGGCGTGCAGGATCCGCTGCAGACGCGGCGGCGTGTTGCAAAAGTCAGCGGCATCGACGCGGAGCGCGTCACGGTACATAACCACCCGAGCGGCGGCGGCTTCGGGCGCCGCATGCCGCTCGAAGGCGACTACGTTGAGCAAGCCACCTGCATTGCCATGGCGATGGCTCCAGCGCCGGTCAAGCTAATGTGGAGTCGCGAGCAAGACGTGCGCCATGGCTTCTACCGCCCGGCGGTAAGCGCGCGCTTCGAGGGTGCCGTGAGTGCGGCAGGCGCACCGCTTGCCTGGCGGGGGCGCTTCACGGGTCGCAGCGAAGGCGCTGCGGCGCGGCCGCTCTATGGCATACCCAATCAGGACATTCGCAGTGTGCCGATGCAGAGCCATGTGCCTGAGGGCCCGTGGCGCTCAGTCGCGTTCTCGCAGCACGGCTTCTTCGTCGAAGCGTTTTTTGACGAGCTTGCCGAGGCTGCAGGCGTCGACCCGTTCGAATTCCGCGTGGCGAACCTCGGTGATCGGCCTCGACATCGCGCCGTGCTGGAGCGACTCAAGACGATCTCCGGTTGGAGCACAACGCCGCGCAGCAGCATGGACGCGGCCACTGGGCTGCGGCGCGGTCGTGGCGTCGCGCTCATCGAAAGCTTCGGCAGCATCGTCGGTGAGGTCTGCGATGTCGCAGTCGCAGCCGATGGCTCGGTGCGCGCCGAACGCGTCGTGGCGGTCGTTGACTGCGGAATCGTCATCAACCCTGACACAGCCAAAGCGCAGATCGAGGGCGGCATCCTGTTCGGATTGTCCGCTGCACTGGCCGAAGAGATCACGCTGAAATCGGGCGCGGTCGTGCAGCAGAACTTCCACGACTATCCGCTGCTGCGGCTGAGTGAAGCGCCTGCTGTAGAGGTCGAATTCATTACATCGACCGCGCCACCCGGCGGACTCGGCGAGCCGGGCACACCGCCGATCGCTGCTGCACTCGTCAATGCCGTGTTTGCAGCCACGGGCATGCGCGTCCGTGCGCTGCCCCTCGCCGCATCGGCCGCGACGCTCAGCGCAAAATCCTCATAGTGATGTTAACGTTATGGCCTGAGGCCACCATGGGGTGCCTAGCGAATGGCCGGCGCGACGACGCGAAACCTGACGATCCTACTCACAGACATTGAGGACTTCACGCCGAAGACCTCGCGCAAGACCCGTGCTGACATCCTGCGCATGCTGGAGGAGCACAAGGGCATCGTCTTACCCGTGCTCGAAGGCAAGGGCGGCCGCCTGATCAAGACGATCGGCGATGCCTTTCTCGTAGTGTTTGACAGCCCCACCGATGCTGTGTTGGCCGGTGTCGAAGTGCAGCGCTTGCTGCGCGAACACAATGCCCACAAGCTCGGCGACGATCGGCTCGATGTGCGCATTGCCATCAATGCGGGCGAAGTCACCCTCGCCGATAACGACGTCTTCGGGGAACCCGTGAACATCACCGCACGCATCAACGGCATTGCCGAAGCGGGCGAGGTGTTCTTTACCGAGGCCGTGTACCTCGCCATGAACAAGATGGAGGTTCCTTCGAGCGAGGTCGGTTTGCTGCAGCTCAAGGGCATCGCCGAAAAGATCCGCGTGTACAAGGTCGTGCCCGAAAAGCGGGTCGGCGCAACCTCAGGCGAAGCCGCCGAAAGCTCGGACACCACAGCCGAGGCTGCGCGAGCAGCATCCAGCAGACGTTATGCCGAAACGGGTGCCGACCGCCCGGCGGGCGCCTCGGCGACATCAGCTCGCAACCCGCAGCGTCGACGACGTGTCGCAGCCTTGCTGCTCGATGCGGCGTTCTGCGCATTTTTCATCGGCGCCTTATTTAGTACGGACCCGCCACTCGATGTGGAGATGAGCGCCGAGGTCGAGCCTGACGTCAGCGCCGCCGTCGACACCAACGCCGCACCGCCGCTAGGCGTGACGCCCAAAGATCGGGTAGTCATCGACGAGACGGGCTTGCGCGTGGGCGATGACATCGTAATCGGCGATGAAGGCGTGCGCGTGGGCGAGGCCGTCAAAATTGATTCCCAGAACTTCAAGGTCGATATGAGCAAGCTCGACGCGCAAACTGGCGACCAACTGGCACTTGCGCTTCAGGCCATCAGCGATCAGCGCCGCAAGATGGCGGCGCTCGAGAGTCGCGAACTCGTATCGTTTTCGCTCTTCTGGTTCGTCTACTCGACGTTCTTTCTGACCGTATGGGGCGCGACGCCCGGAAAACGACTGCTGGGCATTCGCATCGTGCGCAGCGACGGTGGTGTACTGGACTGGAAGGTGTCGCTGATTCGTTCGTTGTTCTCGGTGGTTTCGGGCAACTTCGTGATGCTCGGCTACAT
>CAIVYV010000016.1 GCA_903910215.1 uncultured Pseudomonadota bacterium | reverse complement strand
CGATCGAAGCCCGCAAGATCCAGACCCGAGCGCAAGGTCGATGTGGTGCGGATGCTCGAGCTAGCGCTCGTGCTTAGTGCTGCATCGGCGGCCGAGGCGACGGAGGCGCCCGCGCACACTAAGCCGAATGCCCCCACGACTGCGATCCAACGTTGATTAAAACGCATCTGCTGATTCTCCGAACTCGGTCGAAAAGGCCGACAGGTTACCTGTTTCCGGCGCCGTCGGTATGCTTGCGCCCGTGTCCCGATATCGTCCCCCAACCCGCCCCGGTTCGAAGTTCATCACGGCCGAGGGCCATGCCAGGCTCGCAACGGAACTCGACCAACTGTGGCGTATCGAGCGCCCCGCGGTGACGCGCGCGGTCAGCGAAGCGGCCGCGCAGGGAGATCGCTCGGAGAACGCCGAATACACTTACGGCAAGAAACGCTTACGAGAAATAGACTCGCGAGTGCGCTTTTTGCGCAAGCGTCTCGATGGCATGGTCATCGTGTCGAACCCGCCCTCGGATGTGCAGCGGGTATTCTTTGGCGCGTGGGTCACGCTCGAGGATGATGCGGGCAACGAGAACCGCCATCGCATCGTGGGTCCGGACGAATTCGATCTCGCGCCCGGCTACATCAGCATGGATTCGCCGCTCGCAAGAGCGCTGCTCGGCAAGCACCTCGACGACGAGGTTCACGTCGAGACGCCGACAGGTCGGCGTCTCTTCGTGATCCTCGCAATCGATTACACAGGCGTCAAACCACCCGCACGTTCTTGAACTGCCACGGATCCTCGCGATCGAGATCTTCCGTGAACAAGCTCTCGCGACCCGTGAGCGGATTCCAATCGGTGAACTCGCCGACGACAGGACCGAGATACGGCATGCAAATCTCGAGATTACGGCGATAGTCCATATCGTCAGGCTCGACGATGCCACGCCGCGGATTTTCCATCGCCCAGATCACGCCCGACAGGACGGACACGCACACCTGCAGACTGGTCGCATTATTGAATGGACAAAGCTGGCGAGCTTCGTCGATCGACAGTTGGGAACCATACCAATAAGCATTTTTGGCATGGCCCGCCAACAGCACGCCGAGTTCATCGATGCCGCCTGAGGAGATTTCGTCCATCAAGATGCGTTGCTTGCTCTGCATGACGTAGTTGCGACCGACGAACTCATGCACCGACAAAACCGCGTCATCGCAGGGGTGGTACGAGTAGTGCACCGTCGGACGATAGCTCACAGCATCGCTTTCTTTGACGGTCAGATAATCAGAGATCGAAATCGACTCGCCATGGGTGATCGCGAAAGCATGGAAGTGCCCTGCCTTCGGCGTCCAGGTTCGCACGCGGGTCGCCGCACCCGGGCGCGATAGGAAAATCGAAGATCCGCGGCCGAAATCGTAGCGATTTCCGTCGGCCGGAAAGTGCCGCTCGTGCGATCCCCAACCGAGTTCGCAAGGCTGACACCCTTCGCTGACGAAACCATCCACCGACCAAGTGTTGACGAACTCGCCCACACGCTTGCGCACAGGCGATACCTGCGTGTCACGCTCGGCGATGTGAATGACTTTGACATCGAGTTTTTTGGCGAGCGCCGCCCAACCCT
>CAIVYV010000015.1 GCA_903910215.1 uncultured Pseudomonadota bacterium | reverse complement strand
GAGGTACTTCATGAAGACCGCGGTATAGAGCGTATTGCCGGCAAAACTGCGGCGCAGGAAAAAAGCGCCGCCCTTGCGTAAAAAGCGACCCACCACCGGGATATTGAGGTTGATACCAGCGGCGATATGCGGCACCGCGTAGCCTTGCTTGTAAATGACGTACGAGAGCAGCAGGTAGTCCATGTGGCTGCGATGGCAGGGCACGAACACCACTTCGCGATCGGGTCCGATCTGCCGCAAAGTCTCGGCATGATTGAAACTGACGCCGTCATAGAGGCGATTCCATAAACGCCGCAAGGCACCTTCCATCAGGTTGATGAAGACGTGCGAATAATTGGCGGCGATCTCCTCGGCATAGTCACGCGCGTTCAAGATCGCCTTGCGTCGTGAGAGTTGCTTGGATCTTGCCTCTGACGCAATAGCCGCGCGCACGGCCCGGGTGCGCAACACTTGCGTGACGATCGTGCGACGATGCGACAGATCAGGCCCGATACGCGCAGCGCGCTGTTTGCGGAAAGCCGCTCGCTGCAAACGCGTCAATCGCGAAGCCTGTACCGCTACTGATCCCGACTCTTCCAGTAGTCCGCGCAAACTCACCGGCTCACCGATTTCGATGAGCGTGAATCGGCCGTTAAAAAGCACCTGCAGCAATTTTCTGAAACCACCCGTCAGCGCCCAGTTCTCCGAGAGCAGCAATCGCCACCAAGAGCCCTCTTTCTCGGGCGCCCGCCCCCAGTAAACCGCGACAGGCACCAAGCGCACATCGAAGCTCGGATCAGCTCGGATAACCTCGATCAATCGAACGAGCTCGGCGGGTGCACGGCGCTCTATGCGAGCATCAAAGAAACCCCGCGCTTGCAGCAAGGGGATAGCCGCGCGCACCGTGTCCTTACCACGGCCGACGAGTCGTCCTGACGGTGCCGGCAAGCCTTGCCGAGCACACAGATTCTCGAGCACGGCCACATCGGTCGAACTGCGTCGTTCGAGCAGATAACACACGGGTGCCGCGCGTTGCGCACCGATCGTACCGAGCACCGCCTCGGGTCGCACTTCGAGTTTGACCCAGCGCGAGAGCAACCAACGCAACGGCGCGATCATGGAAATCCGCGCAAAAAGCCGCTCAGCCAAAGCTGTATTTGCGGCAATGAATCGTGCAGGCGATGTCCATCATTCACGATATGCAACGTCGCGCCCTGCGATCGCGCAAAACGAATACCGATCTCGACCGGGACGATATCGTCGTTCCAACCGTGCACCACGGTGGTCGGGCAAGCCGCGCAAACGGGCGTCGGCGGCAAACCGGGTAATTCGAAAGCGGGTGCCATCAAGAACAAGCCGCGAGCCGCACACGATATCGAGCCTGCCACCGCCAGAAATCCGCCGAGGCTCGAACCCACGTGCACCGCCGGGGGCAGATCACGGGCTACGGCCAATAATTTCTCGAGTCGACCCTCGACGGTGTCGATACCGCGATAGTCGACCGATTCGCACTGCCAGCCGAGATCACGTGCCGTCTCGGCTAAGGCGACAATCTTGGTGCCCCAGGGCTCCGAACCCTTGCCGTGCGAAAAAATCAGCTGCCGAGTCATTGCGTTCCCTCGGTCGAAGCAAGCTCGCCTTGCCAGTTCGCGCCGATCGGCAACGCATTACGCACACGATTCGCTCGCGCGACCACGGCATCGAAAGTTTCGATTCCGCGCGACACGGCGAGCGGAACACCGCGCGGCTCATGACTGACTCGCGACACAGCCGCCCAGTCGATGCTGTCACCCTGCGCTTTCAAGCGCTTCTCGAGTCGCGCCGCGAGCGCACGCGTCAGCAATTTCTGTCTGGCGGTTTTCCAATTACGCGGATCATCCTCGAGCACATCGAAGGCCTGCAGCAGCAACTGTCCGTCGTGCCAGCCGAAGACGAAGGGCTGATTGACGACCGTGACCTTCGTTCCCGGACCCACGAGGTCGTATAGAAACTCGACATCCTCCGGGAACAGCCGAATGCATCCGTGACTTGAGCGCAACCCGACGCCGGCAGGCTTGTTGGTGCCATGGATCAAATAGCCCGCCCAACCTAGATACATCGCGCGCGTTCCGAGCGGATTATCAGGCCCTGCGGGTACGACGGCCGGCAGGATCTCGCCATTCTCGCGATGCTCGCGGCGCACACCCGGACCCGGCCGCCAGCTGGGATTTTTGGCTACGCGCGTGATACGTGTCGAACCGACGGGTGTTGCCCAACCGACTCGACCGATCCCGATCGGAAAGGTGTAGACGATGGGGTTTTCGCCCTTGGCCACTTTCGGGAAATAATAGAGGCGCATCGCCGCCAAATTGATCACCACACCTTCGCGCGGCACATTCGGCAGCAAATGCTGAGTGGGCAATACGATCTCGCGACCCTCGCCAGGCAACCAAGGATCCACGCCTGGATTGGAGCGCACGAGCTCCTCATAGCCGACGTTGAAACGTCGTGCGAGATCGACAAAGGTATCTTCGTGTTCGGCACGAGTGACTTGCACGGTACCGACGAGATCGCTGCCTTCAGCCGGCAGCTCGAAACGATGCAAGCTCACCGCGTACGGTAACGCCTCTTCTACCTTCGGTGACGGCGCCACCCAAGTCGTTTCGCGTTCACGCTCGAGCGTGACACAGCCGCCCAGCGCCAGGAGGCACAAGCTCAAAGTCCAGCGAAGAATAGGGTCGGACACTCGCATGGTCTGCGAGATTACAGCAGGATGGGGCGATTCGGCTGCTCGTTGCGATCGCCACCCTCATGGGGGAAGTGCCGCGCCAACAAGGCTGCGACGCCTTCGACACCCGCAATCGCGCCCTCACGGAAACGACCCGCACGAAAGTGCGTCTCCATTTCCTGGCACACCGCTTGCCACTCGGCCTCGGAGACCTTCGCCGCGATACCGCGATCCGCAATGATCTCGACATCGTGCTCGGCCATCAGCAGATAGATCAAAACGCCATTGTTATTTGCCGTATCCCAAACTCGATATTGGGAGAACACTTCGACGGCGCGCTCGCGCGGCGTGCGATCAGCAAACAAGGCAGACACATCGAGCGCGGTCTCGATCACGAAACGAATTTCGCCCGCATGCCGCGCCTCGACCGTAGTGATGGCTGATTCGATAGCAGAGAGCGCATGCGCCGGAAAACGTCGACGCGTCATGAGCGGTGTCGCAAGAAGATTGGCAGTCCATCGGCGCAGATTCATAACTATCTACCAGCGCCCCGAGGCGCCGCCGCCGCCAAAACCACCGCCACCGCCACCGAAGCCTCCGCCGAAACCACCGCCACCGCCAAATCCTCCGCCACCGAAGCCGCCATCCCAACGACCGCGGCGACCTCGAGTGTTGAATGCGCTCGCCGGAATCGCACCGAGCACGAGGGTCAGGAAGAACGCGCCAAAAGCCGCCAGAGCGGCTGCGAACAGCGCGGTCCCGGCAAGCCACACGACGGTGCCGACCACTCCTCCGGTCGCCAGCGATCCGAAGAATCGCCCGAATACTTTGCGCAGTGCCGCACCCACGAAGAAAACGAGGATGAATAACAACCCAAACAGGTCACCCGTGGAATTGCCGCCTTCGCCATTCCAGCTCGGTTGCGGCTCGGGTAACGGTTCACCGTCGGCCACCTGGATCATGCGCTCCACGCCGAGCGCAATGCCGCCGGGATAATTGCCAGAGCGAAACGCCGGTACGATGGACTCGTCGATGATTCGATTCGAGACGAGATCGGTCAGCGCTCCCTCGAGCCCGCGCCCGACTTCGATACGCACTCGTCGATCTTCGACGGCAACGAGCAGCAAGGCGCCATCGTCGACGCCTTGACGGCCGAGCTTCCAAGCGTCGACGACACGGATCGAGTACTGCTCGATTTCTTCGGGCACGACGGTCGCCACCGTTAGTACGGCGATCTGCACGCCCTTGCGGGCCTCGAACGCAGCGAGCACCGACTCGAGCTCGGACTTTTGTTGTGCCGAGAGCACCCCAGCCTGATCGGTCACCCGAGCCGTGAGTGCAGGAACCGGCTGCAGCTCGCTCTCGGCCCATGCCGACGGCAAGCACGCGATTGCCGCAAACATGCACGGCAACAGCGCCAAGAACAGTCTAGAAACGCGTCGAATCACTGCGCCGGTGCGGATGTGCCGAAGTCGACCGTCGGGGCGGCCGAGATGGCCGCTTCGTTCTCGACGGTGAAATTGGGCTTCACTTCGTAGCTGAAGACCATCGCAGTCAGATTGGACGGGAAGCGCCGGATCGTGCCGTTGTAGGCCTGTACTGACGCAATGTAGCGATTGCGGGCGACCGCGATTCGATTCTCCGTGCCTTCGAGCTGCGCCTGCAGATCGCGGAAGTTTTGATCGGACTTCAACTGCGGATAGTTCTCGCTGATGGCGAGCAGCGTTTTGAGGGCGCTCGTCAACTCGCCCTGCACTTTCTGATAGCGCTCGAGCGCGGCTGGATCATTGACGAGCTCCGGCGTGACCTGAATCGACGTGGCCCGGGCACGCGCCTCGGTGACACCGACCAGCACCTTTTCTTCCTGCGCAGCAAAACCCTCCACGGTCTTGACGAGATTCGGAATCAAATCGGCACGCCGCTGATATTGGTTCACCACCTCGGACCATGAAGCCTTCACGGCTTCGTCCTGCTCCTGGATGGTGTTGTAACCACAGCCGCTGAGCGCAAGCGAGGCGAGCGCCACGCACGCAACGATCAGTCGTTTGAGTATCGAATTCATGGGCGAATGTCCTCCGGGGCGATTACCAGATTTTCACTCTTTCGGCGGGCTCACGATAGAGCCGATCGCCCGGTTTCACACCGAACGCGTCGTAAAACTCTGCCATGTTGGTAACCACACCGTTGCAACGGTACTCGCTCGGACTATGCGAGTCGGTGATCAATCGCGTGCGCAGTTCGTCATCGCGATATTTGCGCCGCCACACCTGTGCCCAACCGAGAAAGAATCGCTGGGGTCCGGTGAAGCCATCGATGATCGGCGCTTCCTTGCCGTTCAGTGAAATCAAGTATGCGCGATAGGCTACCGCGAGACCCGACAAGTCGCCGATGTTCTCACCCAAGGTGAGATCTCCGTTGATCGAGCGGTCAGCAATGGGCTTGTACTGACTGTACTGCGCAACCAAACGACCCGCACGTTCGCGAAAGCGCACGTTGTCGTCGAAGGTCCACCAATCACGCAAATTGCCCTCGCCATCATAACGCCGCCCCGAGTCGTCGAAACCGTGACTGAACTCGTGTCCGATCACACCACCGATACCACCGTAATTCACGGCGTCGTCGGCAAGCGGATCGAAAAACGGCGGCTGCAAGATAGCGGCCGGGAACACGATCTCGTTCATGGGCGGACTGTAATACGCATTGACTGTCTGCGGCGTCATGAACCACTCGTTTCGATCAACCGGGCTGTCGAGCCGCGAAATCTGCCGTGCAAACTCGAATTCATTGACACGGCGCAGATTACCGAGCAGATCACCGCCGCGAATTTCGAGCGTCGTGTAATCACGCCATTGATCCGGATAACCAACCTTGACCGTGAAGCGCGCGAGCTTGCGCTTCGCTTCGAGCTTTGTGTCAGCACTCATCCATTCGAGTTCGTCGATCTTCACCTCGAATGCTTGCCGCAAGTTACCGACGAGCTGACGAATACGCTCCCGCGCTTCTGGACGGAAGTTCTGTTCGACATAGGCGCGACCGGCGATTTCGCCAACGGTGCGATCGAGCAAGTTCACACCGCGACGCCAGCGCGGCTGCTGCGCCTGCACACCGCGCAGAGTGCGTTCTCTGAACTCAAAACGTGCCGCATCGAAGGCGCTAGGAAGAAAAGCCGCGCTGCCATCGAGCAAACGAAAGCGGAAGTAAGCACGCCAGTCTTCGACGGGCATTTCGTGCACTAGGCGCGACGCCTCTCGTAGATAGCTCGGCTGACGGACATCGACAGCTTGAATTTTGGCGGGATCGACCTCGAGCCCCGTAACAAACGCATTCCAATCGAGAGCCGGAGCAAGTGAAGCCAGTTCCTTGATCGTGGTCTTGTTATAGGTCTTGAGCGGATCGCGATTCTCGACGCGAGTCCAATGCTGTTCTGCAATCGCCGTCTCGACGGCCAACACGCGTGAAGCCTTGGCCGCCGCATCGGATGTTCCCGACAAACTCAACAATTGCTCGACATAACGGACGAACGCCTCACGGAATTTTCGGTTGCGCTCATCATCGGCGAGGTAGTACTCGCGATCAGGCATGGTCAAGCCACTTTGTCCAACGCCAGCGATATAGCTCGATGAGTTTTTGCGATCCTGACCGACGTAGAAGCCGATCGGCGCCCCGCCACCGATGCGCTGCGCGCGACCGATATATTCAAAAATTGCCCGGGCGTCATTGATCGAATCGATGCGCGCGAGCTCATCCTGCAGTGGCGCAAGCCCCCGCTTCTCGATGCCCTGCTCGTCCATGTACGCAGCGTAGAGATCACCGAGCTTTTGACGATCAGAGCCCGGAGTCTTTTGCGCATCGCCTGCGGCCGCCTCGGCAAGTGCCCGCAAGGCAGCGATCGCGTCGTCCTCGAGTTTGCTGAAAGTGCCGTAATTCGAGCGATCCGCCGGAATCTCGGTCGTCGCGAGCCAAGTGCCGCCCGCAAAACGATAGAGATCATCCTGAGGTCGAACCGAGCGATCGAAGCCCGCAAGATCCAGACCCGAGCGCAAGGTCGATGTGGTGCTAGTGCTCGAGCTAGCACTCGTGCTTGATGCTGCATCGGCGGCCGAGGCGACGGAAGCGCCCGCGCACACTAAGCCGAATGCCCCCACGATTGCGATCCAACGTTGATTAAAACG
>CAIVYV010000014.1 GCA_903910215.1 uncultured Pseudomonadota bacterium | reverse complement strand
CGCCGTGATCTTGCCCGTCGTGTAGGAATTACCCGATCGTTTACCGCCACAGCCGACGGCGGAGTCCACCTCAAACCCGGCCGCCGGAGTCAATACGAAACTCGCCGTTCGATCGATGAGTACGTCGGCACTTGCGGGCGATACCGTTCCGCCCTCACCCGAGACTACGTTCACCTTGTAGCGAAGCAACTGATACGAAGAGTCCGGATCGACAGGCACGATCTCGGCCCCTGCGGCAGTGATGTACGGATAGACCTCGTTGACGAACACATCGCCATTTACGGACAGCGTACCTACAACCTTGGACACATCGCTTAGCCGATCGCCCTTGAAGAGGATCTTGCCGTCGGACAAGGGGAAGATTTCTGCGACGTCGACTTCGTTGATGCGAATCGATCGCGTGAGCCCCGTGTCCAGATCCAACTGCCCGACGATGTCTCGCGAGGTGTTGCGGTCGAGGCCGAACATCCACACGTAGTTGTCGCTAGCGAAGGTCTTGTACCACCAGGTGTCATCGTTCCCGCAGTTGCTGCAGACAGCCTCGTTCAATGTGTCGAGATGATTGATCTTCCGACCCTCTACATCGACGACGGTCGGCCACATGTACTCCTGACCAAACACATAGCGACCTGCCACCCACTGGCCACGCGAACGCAGATAAGAACCGCGGCCGATGGAGTGCGTGCACATCGAGAAATACGCGAGACGCGGCTGCGCAAACTCGCCGCGATTGGGCGCCACACACGAGAAGTTAAGTCGCTGCCCCTTGACTAGTTCACCAGCCGAGTTGCGCTGGACTCGGATGTAGTCGATGGACTCGCGCCGCAGACCCGCGACGTAGTCCTGGTAGTCAGCGAAATAGATTGCTCGCTCGGTCGGGTGCCAGAACCAGAGGCAGTTGTCCCAGCGGGATGTCGCGCCCTCCGGAACGAAATCCGCCGCATCGCGCAGTCGCCCCGCCTCACCATCCTTCTTTCGAAGATCAACGATGCGACAGGCCGATCGACCGCTATTCTTGTTCGTGCCCGAGTAGACAAGGAACCCATCCGTATCGGACACCTCGAATTCTTTAATCACATCGATTGAGGGCAGGAACTCCGCGCGCAAGGTACCGCTGCCAAGATTACTGACATCGACGAAGAACACCTCGTTCCCACGGCGCGCGACGATATCGCCGTTGGCCAGCACCTTGGGGTCAGACCATTCGAGGCCGGTGCTCTTGTAGGCGGCGCCGGTCGTCTTGTCGACGAGGAAGTCCACAACTCCATTTGAATCTTTGAGTTTGGTGACGACGTAGCTTTCGAGGTCAATGATGCCGACCACGGTGACCTCGTCCTGCGTGATCACCTTGCCCTCGTTGTCCTTGAACTCGATCTCGACCGGCTCCTCCTCACCCTCGACCTTGTAGAGGCGCGGCGACTCGATCGCGATCTCATCGAGCGGCCCAACGTTGACTCGCAGCCCACGCCGCGCGGCACGCGCGAGCGCCCCGGCACGCGAGTCCTGCGCAAGGATGAAGGCATTTGCACCCGACACATCGATCGACTGGATGCGTGACACCGCCACCGAGTTGCCGGAAGCCGCGCCAGTCAGCATGACGGTGAGCGGCTTGGTGAACGCGCTGCTCGATAGCGACACTTCAGCAATGCGTGAGCCTGTTGCCGTCGGCTTGAAAATCACCGCGACACGGCACGACGCAGCGGCGGCCAGAGCATCGCCGCAGTCGTTGGTCTGCGCGTAGTCAACGCTGTGAGTACCCGCGATCTTGAGCTCACTGATCGGTAACGCCACCCT
>CAIVYV010000013.1 GCA_903910215.1 uncultured Pseudomonadota bacterium | reverse complement strand
TCGGGCGTCTTCAGAAAGGCGTGGCGCGCCGAGGTGACAGCGACCGGCTGAGCATCCTGAAATCCGATCAGCCAATCCGACAGGCGCGGCTTCGAGTCTGCATCAAAGGATGATCCAATCAGACGTCGCGCTTCGGCATTCAGATAAATCACGCGTAGCGCAGGATCCGTGACCACGCAGGCCACCGGTACGGCATGCATTGCCGAGACGAGTTCGCTGTTTTTCTGCGCTAGTTTTTTGGCTTGCTCCTGAACAAGCTCGGCATCGCGCTGGACTTGATTACGTACTTCTTCGAGTCGCAGAGCGAAGTAGGAGATGGCTTTGACGATGCCGCACAGCGAGAGTGCAAGCACGATCGACAAAGCGAGCGGATCGTTCTCGGAGAGACGAACTTCTTCGCCCATCCACACCTGTGGGATGCGCAGCGCCAGAACGGCGGCTTGGATGCCAAAAATCACGGCAAGATGCGACGCGAATCGCGACTGCGTTCGTTTGGCCAGGTTCATTGCTTCGACGGTTGCCCATGTCGCGGCGGCCCCGTTGCCGAGAGCAAAAGCCGTCGCTTGTGCGGCGATCGAAGCGTTGCTGAACAGGTAGCCGAGTAGAGCCATGAACGCCAAAGAGAGCACTGCGAGCGCGACGATATAGTCCCGCAAAGCCAGTCTTTCGTTGTACAGCGCTTTGAGACTGAGTCCGAACAGGACGAACGAGACCGCCATGGCTGTGGAACTCAAGACGAACGCCCGCGCATCCATCGGTTGGCCGGCGCCGAGTAGCGGAGTGATGCCGGCGATCACGAAAGCGATCAACCAAATGCGAGCTGATCGGTCGGGATTCGATACGGACAGCCACCCAACGATACCGATAGTCAGGAAGGACAGGCTCGAGAGGAGCAGTACACCGTTGGCAGGCGTGGTGAGCATATCGGACGGGGAAGTTACCAGACCGTCCGGGCGGGGTCATCCGAGAGGCCTCGGAGCCGCTCCCCCTCCGATGTCGAAACATCGGAGGGGGGTGTCAGTGGGCGATTACTTTGCGCCGAAGGAGTAGGTAGCCGTCAGACCGAACATCGCACGATCACCTTGCGATACGTTCGGAGTGAAGGCGGCCGTCGTCGCGACCAGCGGAGGCTGGTTGATCGCGGTCGAAACATATTTCTCGTCGAAAATGTTGCGACCCCAGAGGGCGACATCCAGCGGGCCGTGACGCAGACCCATGCGCGCGTTGAAGAGCGTGCGCGAGGGGATCGTCGTCAAGCCAATGGTCAGGATGTTCGTTGCCGCCGTGTAGCTGCCATCCGCGCGAGCGTAGAACGACCAGTCACCCGTGATCGGCGTGTCGTACGCCGCATAGATGCTGGCGAGCCGGTTCGGCGAGCGTGGCAGCGGCTTGCCCGAAACGTCAGGCAGGAGTTTGCCGCGGAACTCGAGGCTCGGACAGAACCCGACCGCCGCTGCCGGAATCGCCGTGGAGCTGCCGCCGCAGTAACGCAGGACGCCTGCATCGACGGTGCCTTTCTCGAACTCGGTCGGCGTGTACGAGTAGGTCATGCCCAACTGCCATTTTTCCGATGCGCGGTAGTTGAGCGAGAGCTCAACGCCTTTGGCCGTGGCGTCACCGACGTTCTGTACGAGGTTGCTGACGAGCGGAGCTGGCGGCGTCGCCGGGATCTGGATGCCCGTGTAGTCGATGAAGAACAACACCACTTCCGAGCTCAAGCGACGATCGAGCCACTGGGCTTTCCAGCCGAGCTCATAGGTCTTGTTCTCGGCAGGATCATAGGTTTGCAGTTCGACAGGAACCGCAGCATTGCCCGCAATCGCGTCGGTTTGGCCGTTGAAGTAGCCAGAGATCACACCCTTCGCCGCAGAGGCGTAGAAGTGTTGATCTTCGCTCAGCGTGAAGTCGGCATGGGCGCGCCACGTCGTGTAGCTGAACTCGCCCTTCTGCAAAGTACGCAGGCCAATCACGTCGTTGTAGCGCTGACGCTCTTCCTTGTCACGACGCAGTTCAGCACCGACGGTCCAGGCATTGTTGACCTTGTATTCGACGAGACCGAAGAACGCAGTCTGCTTGTCTTCGCCGATGAAGCGCGACAAGTCGACCATGTCCACCGTTGGGTTTTGCGACAGCGCCGTCGTCGGGTTCAGGTTGATGAAGAAGAAGTTGTCTGATTGCGGGCGTTCACCGGCTGCAAGGCCGCGGCCGTCGTAGGCAATACGACTGCGCGAGACGAACTCGTTCTTGCTGTAGAAGCCGCCGATGCCCCAGTTGAGGCTGTCGCCAAGTGTGCCTTCGAGACGCAGTTCTTCGGTGAGCGTCTCGGTCGTGCCCTTGCCGGAGCCCGTGAAGACCGGCAGCGCTTGCTGACGCAGCACGACGGTCGGCGCCGTTGCCCTCACGATGTTGAAGATATTGCCTTGGCCGTTATTGGCACCCAAGGAGTTGTCCGATGCGTTGTCATTCTCAGCATCGTAGATGGAGGTCTGGCTGGTCAGCGTCACCCCGCCGAAGTCGTATTCGAGATCGAGCGCAGCCAGGGTGACTTCGCGTGCGAAAGCCAGCGCATTGGGATTGGCTGCGAGATCGTTGCTGACGGGTAGATCACCGCAGTAGGCCGCGAGCGGGCGTCCTGTCGGTCCGCAATTGAGCGCCGGGATGATGTACATCGCGGTGGAATCACGAACGTCGTCGGTGTAGTACGCGAACGCGCGTGCGGTGAACTGGTCGTTCGGAGTGAACTCCAAAGAGCCGGAGAGGTTCTTGGTGTCGTAGCCACCGAGACCCGCGCTGGGCTCTGCTTTGTTGTCCCAGCTGCCATCGAAAGCGTTGGTGCTGGCTGCGATACGGCCACGCAGCGTGTCGCTGAGCGGGCCGGACAGCATGATGCGCATTTCGCGACGCGCGTCGGTTCCCAGTGTTCCCGTGATCTTGGCTTTGAAATCCCGGGTCGGTGCCGCGGGCACAAAGTTGATCGCGCCATTGAAGGCATTGCGGCCATAGAGTGCCGATTGCGGACCTTTGACGACCTCGATGCGATCGAGGTCTAGGATTTCGAGGTTCGAGGCGCTCGTGTTCGAGAGGTAAACGCCGCCGTAAAAGATGGCGACGTTGCGATCGGGGCTGTTCAGGTTGGTTTGCGAGATACCGCGGATGACCGGAGTGCCAAGCTGGTTTTGGATGGCATCGAAGTAGGTGAGGCCCGGTGTGAACAGTGCGACGTCATAGAGATCGCGCACGCCCTTGGCTTCGATGTCTTCGCTCGTCAGTACCGAAACCGCCACGGGCGTTTCGATCAGCGTTTCGGCTTTCTTACGTGCCGTGACGATGATTTCTTCGAGTCCGGCCATCGAGGCCGAGTCTTGGGCTACCGAGGTGCCCATTCCGCCGAGACACAGCGCGGTTGCCGCCAGTGTCGAGCAGGAGAGTTTTCTAATAAGCATGTCGCCCGTTCCTCCAATTTTTTAGGGTCGCACTGCCTCTCGACCCCCGCGTAGAGATGACAGTGCCGTGAAACTACCACCCGCTCGGCAGACCCCACTTGGCCGAGGATTGGCAAAGCGTCCCGTTATTCCAATATTGGAATTCAAAAGGTGGTACATCTTCTCTTTGGACACGACTCGGGGGTAGGTTGATGGAGGGGTCATCGAGAACGGTGGGCAGGGTTCTGCAAGTACTCGAGCAATTCAGCGTGTCGCCGCATCCGCTCACGAACGGGGAGATTGCCGCTCGTTTGCGCGTCCCCGCCTCGAGCATGCATCGACTGCTTCAAAAGATGACGCAACTCGGCTTTCTGGACGTGGATGCCGAATCGGCAAGTTACGTCATCAGCCCGACGCTGAGTGGCCTTGGCAGGCGTCTCGCCGATATCGGCGGCTATCTGCCGCCTCTGCGAACCACCATGTCGGCGTTTCGCGCACATACGGGTGGCACAGTCAGCTTCTGGTTACCGGCGGGCGTGCATATGCGCCTATCGGCGATTTTGCTCGGTCGCCTGCCTGGAACTAGCACTAATACGCTCGGTGAGTTGCGTGAGCCGTTCTCGACGCCTGGGCTTGCGATGGCTACGACCTACTCGCGCGAGCAACTGAGTCATTTGACGCAAGCGGCGCGTCGACGCGGAGTGCAGTTAGGTCGGCGCTTTCGAACCATGCGCGATATCACGAGCGCAGTGCAGCAGGTTTCACAGCGCGGCTACGCGGTCGGTTTCAACCTGCGCTCGGATGGCTGGGGAATTATCGCTTGGCCTGTTCCGATGAGTGCCGATCAGCAACGATTCGGAGTGATTGCAGTCGGTATGCACGTTCCCGAATTGCGAAGTCGCGAGCAAGAGATTGCGGCCTTCGCGGAGCGTTTGTTGCAGCGGTACCGCAAGGAGTTGCGCACTTATGCGGGCGATGAGTTTGATGGCAGCTACACATGAGAATTGATCGACGTCAGTGTTTGGCTCTGATGGCAGCTAGCGTCATTGCCGGTGCCCACGCCCGCACGCAGGAAACACTACGCGCAGCCGATGGTCGAAATATTCAGCTGGATGTTTGGCGCCCTAGCGGCAAGGTCATCGGACGCGTTCACTTTTCCCACGGTGCAGCGTCTTCGCCGTGGAAATACTCCAGATTGCTTGAGCCCTTGTGTGCAGCGGGGTATGAAATATGGGCGCCGCTCCACGTCGACTCAACCGAGCATCCGTTAACGGCTCAATTCAAAGGTATGGCCAGTTGGGCGGCGCGTTTGCAGGACATGCACGCGCTGTCGTTGACCGCAAGATCGCATTACATCGCGATGGGCCATAGTTACGGCGCGCTGGTATCTTTGACGTTAGGTGGAGCGCGACCGACTGCGCCGGCGGAATTTGCCGATCTGCTGAGAGATTGGAGTGTGAGTGCGGTCGTGGCTTTGTCGCCGCCCGGGCCGATTGTGGGGTTCGTCGATGCGGCGGCGTATTCGTCGCTCGATGTGCCTGCGCTGATCCAGACGGGAGACCGTGACATCCCGCTCGGCTTGGCAGACGCACGTTGGCAGGATCATCTCGTTGCCTACGATGCCGCGAGAGCGAGCGGATCGCGCTATGCGCTCGTGCTGGAGGGCGTTGATCATTACTTTGGCAGCGCAATTTGTCGACCGGAATTGCCTGTGGCGCCACAGCTTTCGATGTTGTCGAGTACGGTGGAAATCATTGAGCTCTTTCTTGCGGCCCATGCCTTTGGTAATGGCGCAACCGCGTTGACCGCACGCTCTGATTTGGGAAAGAGGCTCGCCTCGGAAGGCGCCGTGAGGCTCACTCGTAAATAACTTTGTTTGGAGACCGTATGCGTTCGTTCTCGATGATTTTTTGTTTGTTTTTTTTGATGGGGACATCGGCGTTTGCTGCTGAAGGTGAGCCATTGACCTTGCAGGAGTTGCGCGCAAAGTACGCCGATCCCGCTGGGAAAATCGCAGTGGTCGGCGGTGTCGAGGTCTACTACAAGGATGAAGGCAAGGGCCCCGCCATCTTGATGGTGCACGGCTCGCAGAGCACCTTGAAGACCTGGGACTACATCGCACCGCGCTTCACGGATCGATATCGAGTCATTCGTTACGACGTTCCGGCGCAAGGGCTTTCGGGGACGGTGACGGACGAACACATGCAGCGGTTGCAGCCTGT
>CAIVYV010000012.1 GCA_903910215.1 uncultured Pseudomonadota bacterium | reverse complement strand
TGGGAACCATACCAATAAGCATTTTTGGCATGGCCCGCCAACAGCACGCCGAGTTCATCGATGCCGCCTGAGGAGATTTCGTCCATCAAGATGCGTTGCTTGCTCTGCATGACGTAGTTACGACCGACGAACTCATGCACCGACAAAACCGCGTCATCGCAGGGGTGGTACGAGTAGTGTACCGTCGGACGATAGCTCACAGCATCGCTTTCTTTGACGGTCAGATAATCAGAGATCGAAATCGACTCACCATGAGTGATCGCGAAAGCATGAAAGTGCCCTGCCTTCGGCGTCCAGGTTCGCACGCGGGTCGCCGCGCCCGGGCGCGACAGGAAAATCGAAGATCCGCGGCCGAAATCGTAGCGATTTCCGTCGGCCGGAAAGTGCCGCTCGTGCGATCCCCAACCAAGTTCGCAGGGCTGGCATCCTTCGCTGACGAAACCATCGACAGACCAAGTGTTGACGAACTCGCCCACGCGCTTGCGCACAGGCGACACCTGCGTGTCACGCTCGGCGATGTGAATGACTTTGACATCGAGTTTTTTGGCGAGCGCCGCCCAACCCTTGCGCGAGTTCGGCTCATCTGTCGTAACGCCCGTCGCCGCTGCGATATCAAGCAGTGCTTTCTTGACGAAGTGCGACACGAGACCCGGGTTCGCACCGTGCGTCAACACGGCCGTGGGACCGCCCTTGCTGCCATCGCGCAACGCGAGCGCTGCTTCACGCAGCGCGTAATTGGTGCGACGCGCAGCCGGCACGCTCTGGTCGGTGTAGCCACCGGGCCACGGCTCGATGCAGGTGTCGAGGTATAGAGCACCGCGCTCTTGGCAGAATTGCACCAGCGCAATCGACGAAACATCGACCGAGACGTTGACGAGGAAATCACCCTCGCCAACGAGCGGCTCGAGCAAGGTACGCAAATTCTCCGGCTTGACGGGCTGCATGATGAACTTCACTCCGAAGTGACGCGCCACTTCGATACCGCGCTCATCGGCAGAGACAATCGTGATGCGATCGGCACTCGTGCCGATATGCCGCATCATCAGCGGCAAAACGCCTTGCCCGATGCTGCCAAAACCCACAAAAACAATTCGGCCAGAAAAATTAACGTGAACCTTGTGATCGCTCATGATGCTCCTTGGAGAATGAAAAACGGCGATTAGCCGATGCGCCAAGACGGTGGCACGGTATGCTCGTACCCCGGCAAGGATTCGATGCGCTGCAACCACCGGCCGAGGGCTGGGTAGTTTGCCTCGATTGGCAAGAAACGTCCTGCCAAATCTTGCGCCTCGGGTCGCGTCAACGCGCGACGGAGCAGTTGGATCGCCGGGAAGATCACCATGTCGATGGCGCTGTAGTCTTCACCCACGATCCAATCGAAACGCGATACGCGCATCTCGATGGTGCGCGCTTCCCGAGCTACCACGTGCATGGCGTCGGTCAAAGCATCACGCGACAAAGGGCGCTCTTCGTCCGCAGGACTTGCCGACCCGAGCAAAGTTCGACAAATGCCCATGATGTGCGGCTCGGTGTAGGCCTGGAACTCTTCGATCACGCGCAAGATGACGGCGGCTTCCTCGGGCGTGCGGCCGAAAATCGAGGGCTCGGGATACTTGCGATCGAGGTAATAGAGCACGGCCACCGACTCGAACACCACGTAGCCATCGTCCTTGAGCACCGGCACCCGACCTCGCGGGTTCATGGCGAGCATCTGCGGCGATTTCTGCTCCTGAAACTCGAGTTGCAGCCGATGACCTTGGAAAGGCAGCCGCTTGTGAGCGAGCGCCAGCAGCGCCCGCCAAGAGTAAGTACAGCCGCTAGCCCAATAGAGATCAATCGCCATCGCGGGATTGTAACGGTAACAGTCTGGTCGGAGAATTCGCGCCTGCCCCCGGAGGAGGTCTCATGGCACTTCGCACTTTGGTCGACGTCGACACCCTGGCCGCCCACTTAGACGACCCGCGCTGGGTGGTGCTCGACTGCCGTTTCGAGCTCACCCGCCCGACCTGGGGTGAGGAAGGCTTTGCGGCCGGGCATATCCCCGGCGCGCAGTATGCGCACCTCGATCGCGATCTCGCCGCCACACAAACCGCGAGCTCGGGACGACACCCGCTACCGCAGCCTGAGGCTTTCGCTGCACTCGCGCGTCGGTGGGGCATCAACGACGACACGCAGATCGTCGTGCACGACCAGGCGAGCGGCGTCTACGCAGCTCGCGCATGGTGGTTATTCCGCTGGCTTGGGCATGAATCGGTTGCCGTCTTGCGCGGCGGCCTCGCCGCTTGGACGGCAAGCACGCGTAAGCTCACCGTCGAGACGACTACACGGGCCGCCGGCAACTTCGTCGCGCGACCGCAAGAGAACTGGGTCGTGACCGTGGATGACGTTCTCGACTCGGTCGAATCGCATCGACTGCATGTCGTCGATGGTCGTGGCGCCGATCGATTCGCTGGCCAGAACGAAACCATGGATCCGGTCGCCGGGCATGTGCCGGGCGCAGTCAATCATCCCTTTGCGAGCAACTTCGCCGCTGACGGGACTTGGTTGCCAGAGACGGAACTGCGCGCCCGCTGGGAAAAAACCCTGCAAGGCCGCCCCGCGAACGAAGTCGTCACCATGTGCGGTTCGGGCGTCAGCGCGTGCCTTAATCTGCTTGCACTCGAAACACTCGGCATCCAAGGCGCTCGCCTCTATACGGGCTCATGGAGCGAGTGGGTTCGTGATCCGTCGCGTCCGGTTGCCACAGGAGCTTCTGCATCTTGAACAAACCCGCCTGGTCGGTGACCGATTCGGTCGAGCTCTACCACGTCAATGCCTGGGGTCAAGGCTACTTCGGCATCAACGATGCCGGCCATGTCACCGTGCGCCCTGAACAAATCCCCGGTCGCGAGATCGATTTATTTGAAGTCGTGCAGGGTCTGAAAGCCCGCGAACTGACGACGCCCGTCGTCGTACGTTTCTCCGGGATCCTCGCCCATCGCTTGCGCAAATTGAACGAAGCCTTCGCACGCGCCATCGCCGAGAACGACTATCGCAACCGATATGCCGCCGTCTTTCCGATCAAGGTCAATCAGCAGCGCCTCGTCGTCGAAGAGGTGTATCGCTATGGCGCCGAGTTCGGCTTCGGACTCGAGGCGGGCAGCAAGCCAGAACTGCTCGCTGTGATGGCGATGACCGAGAATTCACCAGATCGACTCATCGTCTGCAATGGATTCAAGGACGATAGCTACATCGAGACCGCAATGCTCGCGACCAAACTCGGTCGCACGATCGTGCCGGTCGTCGAAAATTTCTCCGAGCTCGATCTCATCCTCAAGCACGCCGATCGACTCGGCGTGAAGCCCAAGATCGGCATCCGCGTGAAGCTAGCGAGCGAAGGCTCCGGTCGCTGGCGCGATTCGGCTGGCGAGAAGTCGAAGTTCGGCCTCTTCATCACCGAAATCCTCGAAGCCGTCGAGGTTCTCAAGCAGCGTGGCATGCTCGATTGCCTGAAGCTAGTGCATTGCCATCCGGGCAGCCAACTGCAGGATATTCGTCGCGTCAAAGAAGCGATCAACGAGCTCGCGCACGTCTATGCCGAACTCAAGCTGCTCGGTGCCGGGCTCGAATACATCGATGTGGGTGGCGGTCTTGGCGTCGATTACGACGGCTCTGGCACCAACTACGCCTCGTCGATGAATTACGACATGCAGGAGTATGCGAGCGATGTGGTGTATCGCGTAGCCAGCGTCTGCAACGCACGCGGTATCGAACATCCGGTGATCGTCAGCGAATCGGGCCGCGCGATCGCCGCGCATCACAGCGTGCTCATCTTCAATACCCTGGGCACTTCGGCTCTTGATCAGTTCCATGTCACAGGCCGCGAAGATCAGCAATATGCCGATCGATCACTGCCGCAACCCGTACAAGATCTGATTGGCGCTTATCGCGAAGTGAGCGATCGCACGCTCGTGGAGTGCTGGCACGACGCACTCACGGCTCGCGAGCAGTGCCTGCAAATGTTCAAGCTCGGCTTGTTGTCACTCGAGTTTCGCGGCTTGGCAGAGCGGCTCTACTGGGCAACCTGCGCCAAGATCCGCGACCACGCACGCAGACTCGAAGAGACGCCCGAAGAACTCGAAGATCTCGAGAACATTCTGTCGGATATCTACTTCTGCAACATGTCGGTGTTCCAGTCGCTGCCGGACAGCTGGGCGATTGATCAACTCTTTCCGATCATGCCCATTCACCGCCTGGAAGAGTGCCCACAGCGTCGTGCGGTCCTCGCCGATATCACCTGTGACTCGGATGGCAAGATCGATCGTTTCGTGAGCCATCGCGAAGTGAAGCGCACGCTCGAACTGCACGACTATCGCGCCGGCGAGGAGTACTACCTCGCCGCCTTCCTGGTCGGCGCGTACCAGGAAACGCTGGGAGATCTGCACAACCTTTTCGGCGATACGCATGTGGTGCACATTCGGCTTGCCGACGATGGCACCTGGTGTATCGATGAAGTGGTCATGGGCGATACCGCCAATCGCGTGCTCGAATATATGGAGTACGATGTCGCGGAGCTCTACCCGGCGCTCGCTCGCGATTGTGAACGCGCCATCCGCGATGGCCGTATGACGGTAGCGGAAAGTCAGGCGCTGAAGCGTTTCTATGAAGGCGAGCTCAACGGTTACGCTTATCTGGAGTGATGTCGATGTCCGTGCATGCCAAAGAGAGCCGAGACTTCCGCAGTTATCATGCATTTCTGCGCGCTGCTCGCAACTACATGGAAGGCCCGCTCGTCGGGCAGATGCACGACTCGTATGAACGCGTCTGCGAACAGCGCGGCTTGACGGGCGAGCAAGCACCCAAAGATTGGCGAGCAGCCGAGGCGGTGCTCGACCATCTCCCGGAGTTCCAGCTCTACAACTGGGCCTATCGCAATCTGCAACGCTTCAAATATCACCGCCCGCATTTAGGCATCTTCGCTCTGCTCGAATCGCAGCGGGATCGCCTGGTGCAGGAATTGAATGAGAGCGCCACCAAAGCACCGGATCAGTTGCGACTCGACCCCGACCTAACCCTGCCCGAATACTTTCGTTTCGTGCCGTTCCACCAGCATACCGGCGGCGTAGCGCACGATGATCTCGACGGCTTGGCGTATGAGATTGGGCGTCGCACGACGGTGCCCGCGCACGCGGACCCGAACGGCATTTACCACATCCTCTTCGACTCGCTACCCGATCGCCGCTACGAACGCGTACTCGATTGGGGCACTGGGCATGGCGCTGCGCTCGTCACATGGCAACAACGCAATCCGCAGTCGGAGTGTCACGGTGTCGATCTGTCGGCACCCTGTCTGAAGGTCGCGCATCAACGCGCTCTCGAGCATGGGTTTCGTTTCTTCCTTTCGCAGCAAGATCTCGAACACCTCGACTATCCGGACAATCACTTCGATCTCGTGTTCTTCAACTTCATGTTGCACGAGCTGCCGCCCGCGCACACACCCGCGCTGCTGCGCGAAGTCGTGCGCGTACTCAAGCCCGGCGGCATCTTCGCCGGCCACGAATTTCATCTGCGCCCAGGCGATCCGTTTCAAAACGTGCTGCAGCGATCGCACGCATGGACCAACAACGAAACCTACTCGACGCCGTGGTATGACACGCCGATCGAAGCATGGGCGAAACAAGCGGGCTTCAGTCGCACCTCGATCACCCCGTTCGAGCGCCTGAACCGTTCGGTCAAGCGACCGGGTCGTGCACCGATCAATGCGAATCACTGGAATCTCTACATCTTCGAGAAATGAGCGGCTACCGATGAGCGAGTTCAAAGCATCCCTGCAGGGCCCCGTTACCGACACCGAGCCGGATTTCCTACACGATGTCCCGATGGATAACGCGGTCGGTGCCATCATGGCGCTCACCGCCGAGGTCTACCTGCTGCGCGAACGTCTCGCCACGCTCGAAGCCGAGCTCGCAAGTCGCCAGGTACTACCCGCCGATGCGGTCGAGAAGCATGTCGACACCCCCGAACAAGCGGCGGCCCGATCGGCCGATCTTGCGGCCTACACCGAGCGAGTCATGTCGGAGCTCATTCGTGATCGCGTGCCGGTCTCTCGTATCGATCCTAGCGTCACCAAGTATCTGAAACACGATTAGTCGGTATGATCGTCGGCGTTCTTTCTTAGGGAGACGCCAGATGATTCGTAATCGTTCATTCGCCGCGCTGTCCGCCTTGGCAGCCGCTGTCGCGATCAGCCTGACCGGCCCCGCTGCGCTCGGCGCAGCCAAGGCCAAGAAAATCGACCTTGCCACCCCCGAGGGAGTGAATCTGGTCGGCCGCAAGATCCAATGCGGTGCCGTCGACAACACGCCTACGATTTACTACTTCCATGGCGAGGGTTTCGCCCGCGTGCCCGGTGAAGCGGATCGCAAGCTGTTCGACGTCGAGGGCTACAACGTCCGTCAGTGTGTCACGGTCAATGATCCGCAGCGCGGCACCGGCTGGCGCCTCGTCTCGCGTGAGTTGCTCCTGTACGTAGACCCCGCCACGGGCGAATTGCTGCGCGAATGGAAAAATCCGTGGACTGGCGCCACCGTCAAGGTGTTGCAGACGGCCAACGACCCAGTCAATCAACGCCCCGTGTTCCCGATCGGCGCCGATGGCAAGCCGGCAACCTGGCCCGGCACCATCAACGGCAAGACCTGGTGGAATACCATCACGGTTCCGCTGTTCTACAGCAATCCCTTGGCGGGCCCCTACCAAAAGAACATCGGTGGCTTCTATCACGCCACCGAAATGTTCAATTTCTTCGGCAACATCGACGAGTTGCTCGATCCGAAAAACACCAACCCAGCGATTGAAGTGGGCTGGGTCCGCATGGCCGATTGGCTCCCCTGGATGGAAATGAGCGGCCGCGCCGGCCTCATCTACATCCACGCGGCGGGTCGCAAGATCGACGACTACGAGCAGCTCTCGCCGGTGATGCGTAAAGCCATCGAGACGGAGTACCCGGAATATCGCACCCCGCCGCCGGGTGACGACAACCGCCCCAATGAAACCAGCTGGACCTACTTCAAAAAGAAGTTCCCCGCCGGCAGCGCACCCGCCGGAACCGCCAAAGGCGGTCATTGATTCGGCGCGGTTTACTTGCCTGACGGGCGAGTAGTAGCATCGGTTCGCCTGCCGCGGCTTTCGGGCTGCGGCAGGCGAATGTTCAAGCGATCCGTCTAAGATTGATTTCTAAGAGACGATTGAATGACAACGATCTACGTGGGCAACCTGCCCTTTTCTGCCAATGAAGCTGACGTCCGTGTGCTGTTCGAGCGCTACGGCAAAGTCGATTCGGTCAAACTCGTAAACGACCGCGAAACCGGCCGCCCTCGTGGCTTCGGCTTCGTCGACATGCCGTCTTCGGATGCCCAAGCGGCGATCAGCGCCCTCAACGGTTACGAGATGAACGGCCGGGCTCTGCGCATCAATGAAGCGCAGGAGCGGGCGCCGCGCGGTCCCCGCCCAGGTGGCGGTGGCGGCGGCTACCGCCGCTAACCCGAAGCGGACGCATCCGTTCCGATACTCTGAACGATGCCGGCACTCCGGCATCGCGAGCTTCGTTTTAACCTGAAGGATCGCTCGGATGCCGCCTCGCTACCCCGCCCAACCGAAACGTCTCACCGCCTTGAAGTTGCCGGTTCCGCCGCGCCAAAAACTACCTGCAGATCTCAAGAAATACTTCGGTATCTGCGACGAGAAGATCGGCTTCGTACCGAACGTGCTACAGACTTACAGCTTCGATGAAGGGAAGTTGCGCGCCTTCATTGCGATGTACAACGATCTGATGCTCGAAGACTCGCCACTCACGAAGCTCGAGCGCGAGATGATTGCAGTAGTCGTCTCAGCCGCCAACCGCTGCTATTACTGCTTGGTCGCGCATGGCCAAGCCGTACGAGAGATGTCAGGCGATGCCTCGCTCGGCGAAGTGTTGGTGATGAACTATCGCGTCGCCCGCATCTCCAAACGTCAACGCGCCATGCTCGATTTCGCTCATCGGCTCACAACCACGCCTGCGGAGGTCGGCGAAGAGGCACGCCAGCAACTGCGTAAAGCCGGCTGGTCCGATCGGGCCATCTGGGACATCGCTGCAATCACGGGTTTTTTCAATATGACCAATCGCCTCGCCACGGCCAGCGACATGATGCCGAATGAGGAATATCACGAGCGCTCGCGCGGATGACGACCCTCATCGCGCAGCGCGAGGTCTTCCGCGGAAAAATCACTCATCTCACCGTCGACACGGTTGACCTGCCAAATGGGCACCGCGCCGATCTCGAGATCCTGCATCACCCGGGCGGCGCCGCCATCGTCGCCATAGATGATCGAAACCGCGTCTGTCTGCTGCATCAATTTCGACATGCGGCCGGCGGCTACGTCTGGGAGCTGCCCGCCGGCAAGCTCGAGCCCGACGAGCCTCCCGAGCTCACCGCCCAACGCGAACTCATCGAAGAGGCCGGCGTCGCCGCATCGACTTGGCGCTCGCTCGGCATTTCCTTGAGCTCGCCGGGTGTGTTTACCGAACGCATCCATCTCTACCTCGCGACAAACCTCACCGCGACGCCGGATGCACGCGAAGCAGCCGAAGTTTTCGAAGTGCATTGGATCGATTTCAAGACGGCCGTGCAACGCGTCTTGAGCGGCGAGATCGACGATTCCAAAACCGGTATGGGACTGCTACGTGCCTGGCATGTCCACGGAGAAAAACCATGACGATGACGACAGCCCTAATGAAAGCTCTGATGAGCGACCACGCAGGCGGGCCAGACAGCCTCGTGCTACGCGAGATTCCGGAGCCCGCTCCCGGCCCAAAGGAAGTTCGAATCGTCATCAAAGCCTGCGGCATCAATTACCCGGATGCACTGATCATCGAGGACAAATATCAATTCAAACCGCCTCGCCCATTCGCACCGGGTCTCGAGACTGCAGGTATCGTCGAAGCGCTCGGACCAGAGGTCACCACGCTCAAGGTCGGCGATCATGTGATCGCCCACACGAGTCATGGTGGTCTTGCTGAAAAACTCGTCACCCACGAGCGCAACTGCACCCCCATACCGACCGATATGCCCTTCGACGAAGCGGCAGGACTACTCGTCACCTACTCCACCTCACTGCACGCACTACAAGATCGCGCACGTCTACGCGCCGGCGAAACGCTGCTGGTACTCGGTGCTGCCGGTGGAGTCGGTCTTGCCGCCGTGGAGCTCGGCAAGGCGATGGGCGCCAAAGTTGTCGCCGCCGTTTCCTCAGAAGACAAGGCCACGGTGACGCGCGAGCATGGCGCCGACGTTACCCTCGTCTACCCACGCGAGATCACTGACCCCAAATCTTTGGCGGTACAGTTCAAGGAGGCTTGCGGCAAACATGGCGCGGATGTCATTTATGACGCCGTCGGTGGCGACTACGCCGAAGCCGCGTTGCGCGCCATCGCCTGGCAGGGGCGTTTTCTGGTGGTTGGCTTCCCGGCTGGGATTCCGAAAATCCCTCTCAATCTTCCGCTACTCAAAGGCTGCGATATCTGCGGCGTGTTCTGGGGCGCCTTCGCCGAGCGCGATCCGGCCGCTCACCAGCGCATCATGCAGTCTTTACTCGAGCGCTATCAGGCAGGGCAGATCCGCCCACGAATATCGCATCGATTTTCTTTGCCGCAGGGTGGTGAGGCGATCAAAAAATTATTGCGACGCGAGGCGATCGGCAAGATCGTGGTGACATGTACAGCCTGATGTTCGCAGGGTTCGCGGTCGCGCAGCTGGCGCTATTCGTCTGGCTGCTGCGACTGACGCGAACCCACCGTTTTGCCGCAGGCTATGTTTTGCTCGTTCCGCAGTTTTTCCTAATCTGGGATAACACCCGGGTCGCGCTCGGCATCCTGATCGGTTTCGGCGACTTCCTTTATGCCATCACCTGGCCCGCGTTCTGGGCGCATTGGCTCTCAGGCTGCTGGCTCATCATTGCAAGCGGCTCGATCCTGCGGCTCGCCGGCATTTCCTGGGCACAACATCGTTGGGTCATGGGCAGTTTTTGCCTCCTAGCAACTGCCTTGATCATTCACGATCTACCGTTGTTCTGGACCAAAGAAATTTATCCCGTATGTGAGTACGATCTAATCCGCTACGCCGGAGCGGTCTCCGAAACGACGCGCTGCACACCCGATCAAGCACTAGTGCGCAATGAACCGCCGATCGCACCCATCGTGACCTGCTTCGTCGTGATCCTCACGGGGCTTGTGATGTGGCGCAAACGCGGTCTGCCGTGGATGACCATCGGCGGTGTGGTCATGCTGCTCACGGCTGCCATCCCCGCACTCAATCGCCATCGCCTCGACAATCTCGGCGAAGTATTCATTCAGGGTGGGGCTATCGTGACCCTGTGGTTGTTGACTCGCCGAGCCACTCCACAAGCTCAAGCAGATTCGACACCTCAAGATCCGCCGTCGGCGCCAAATCCGCAGGCCAAGGCATCTCCCGCCGATTGACCCAAACGCTGCGACAACCGGCAGCACGCGAGCCCATCACATCGAGTCGCGGTTCGTCACCCACATACAACATTTGATCGGGCCGTAGACCGAGCGACTCAGTAACCGCAAGAAAGGCCTCGGGCTTGGGCTTGGCGTGACCCACCTTTTCCGCATTGAGCGTGACAACGAAGTGGCCGCCGATGCCGATGCGATGCACATCGGCATTACCATTCGAAAAGGTGGCGAGCGGATATCGCCCCGACAGTCGCTCGAGTGCCGGCAGTACGTCCTCGAAAAAGGTCACATCGTGACGAGCATCGATGAAGACAGCGAAAGCCTCGTCAGCGATATTTGGGTCGTGCTCGTGTTCAAGCGCGAAGCGTCGCAAGGCTTCCGTGCGCAACCAGGTCATGTCATGCGCTCGATCCGGTCTTTCCTGTACGAGTGACATGCGCCGCGCGTAAAGCTCCTCAGGCGCAAATCGCTCACCCAGCACCGGGTGTCGCTCGTGCAGAAAAGCTGCCATGCGCGCCTCCGCGCGTTGCAGGACCGGCCGCACCTCCCAGAAGGTGTCGTCGAGATCGAAACAAATGGCACGCACGTCGAGAGGCATCGGAAAGCCGCGGATGTACAATCGGGCGCTCGTTTTACCGGTATCGCTCCTGGAGCACAACCATGCGACTGAATTGGACTGCCCTGCCTCTGCTGGGGCTCGCGCTGCTGACCACCTCGGCCTTCGCGTCGAACGCCACCAAGCCATTCTCACCGGACGATCTCGTACGACTCGCACGAGTCTCCGATCCGCAAGTGTCACCCGATGGGAAACACGTCGTGTTCGCCTTGCGCGAGACTGATATCGAAGCCAACCGCGGCAAAGTCGATCTTTGGTTGCTCAACCTGAATGAAGAGCGGCCCGTCTCGCGTCGTCTCACCCAGCACCCGGCGAGTGACTCCTCCGGGCGTTGGGCGCCAGATGGTCGCGGCATCTATTTTCTCTCGAACCGCAGCGGCTCTTCACAGGTGTGGCATATCAGTCTCGATGGCGGCGAGGCGCAGCAGGTGACCTCGCTACCGCTCGATGTGGGTTCGTTCGAGGTGTCGCCGCGCAGTGATCGCATCGCCGTGTCGATGGAAGTGTTCCCCGAGTGCGTCGAGATCAAATGCACGACGGATCGATTGGCGGAGCGCAAGAAAGACAAGGCTTCAGCGCTGAGCTACGACGCGCTCTTCGTCCGTCACTGGGATACCTGGAACGACGGCACGCTGTCGCGTCTCTTCACAGCCACGCTCGGCAACGATCGCAAGGCCGGCGAATTCAAACTGGTCTCGGGTGCCGTCCGTGGCCACGTACCCTCCAAGCCTTTCGGTGGCGAGGAGGATTACACCTTCAGCCCGGACGGCAAGCGCATCGTGTTTTCGGCGCGGATCACCGACGCCAAGGAACCGTGGTCGACTAATTTTGATCTTTATGAAGTTGCCGCAGATGGCACCGGCGAGACGCGCAATCTGACGGCCGACAATCCGGCCTGGGACGCACAGCCCGTGTTTTTGGCCAACGGTGACCTTGCGTGGCTCGCGATGTCACGCCCGGGCTTTGAGGCCGATCGTTACGTCGTGATGTTGCGTGGCAGCGAAGACGACAAAGTGCGCGCGCTTACCGCCGACTGGGATCGCTCTGTAGGTCATATCGCGGCGAGCTTCGATGGCCGCAAGCTCATCGTGACCGCCGACGATGTCGGTCAGACCGCGCTCGTCGAGATCGATCCGAAGTCGGGTTATCGGCAGCGACTGCTCGGCAACGGCCAGGTGCAAGGCTACTCACCCACGCGCGATGGCGTCGTGATTACCTGGGCGTCGCTGGGCTCACCGCCGGACCTCTACTTGGTGACGAAGTCTTCCACGGCAGCGAACTCGCGTGCCGTGCTGCCGAGCGCGCCAAAGCCACTCACCGCCGTCAATCAAACGCTGCTCGCCGAGCGGCAGTTCGGCGAATTCGAGCAGTTCTCGTTCAAAGGCTGGAACGACGAGACGGTCTACGGCTATGTCATGAAGCCCGCCGGTTTCGAGCGCGGCAAGAAGTATCCGATCGCTTTCATCGTGCACGGCGGCCCGCAGGTGAGTTTCTCGAACCAATGGTCCTGGCGCTGGAATCCGCAGGTCTACGCGGGTGCAGGCTATGCGGTCGTATTCATCGATTTTCATGGCTCACCGGGTTACGGCCAAGCGTTCACCGACTCGATCAGCCAAGACTGGGGCGGCAAGCCACTCGTCGATCTGCAAAAAGGTCTCGATGCCGCACTCGGTCGCTATGACTGGCTCGATGGGACTCGTGCGTGCTCGCTCGGCGCCTCCTACGGCGGCTTCATGCAAAACTGGATCGCGGGTAACTGGTCCGATCGGTTCCAGTGCATCGTCAACCACGCCGGTATCTTTGATCAGCGCACGATGTACTACACCACCGAGGAACTTTGGTTCACCGAGTGGGAGAATGGTGGGCCGTATTACCTCACGCCGAAGATCCACGAGAAGTACAACCCCGCCGATCACGTGACGAAATGGCGCACACCGATGCTCGTGATCCACGGCGCACTCGACTACCGCGTGCCCTACTCGCAGGGCCTGGCGACCTTCACGGCGCTACAGCGTCAAGGAATTCCGAGCCGCTTCGTGTTCTTCCCGGATGAGAATCACTGGATACTCAAGCCCGCTAACAGCCTGCGTTGGCACTCCGAGGTGCTCGGGTGGCTCGACCAACATTTGAAGGCTACACGTATCCCGCCCGCCACTCTGCCTGGTAATTGAGGCCGAGTGAGACGATGCGTTGCAGCAAATCGGGATAGCTGATGCCAGCCGAGAGCGCTGAGCGCGCGTAATCCTCAGCTTCGGCGAGGCAAGGATTGGCATTCGCCTCGAGCACGAAGATTTCGCCATCGGGCCGCACGCGAAAATCCATGCGTGCGTAGCCCGAGAGGCCGAGGCTGCGATAGATGCGTCTCGCGAGCTTATCAAGCCTCGCCTCGAGAGCGGGCGGCAGTTCCGTCGCTGCCGAACGTGTGATGCCGTGCTTGGCTTGGTAACGTCGATCCCACTTCACCTTGCGTGTGGCAATCGTTGCTTGGTTGTCGCCCATCGAGCCGAAGTGCATCTCCCATACCGGCAGACGCGTCAAGCGATCATTGCCGAGCACGCCGACATACAACTCGCGACCAGCGATGTACTCCTCGACGAGCGCATCCGTCTTGACCTGCTCATGCATGAACGCAATGCGATCGCGTAGTTGCTCAGGTGTGTCGACGACCGACGCCTGTGCGATGCCGAGCGAGGCGTCTTCGGTTGCCGACTTCACGAACAACGGATAACGCAGCTTGGAAGGCAAGCGAACCAC
>CAIVYV010000011.1 GCA_903910215.1 uncultured Pseudomonadota bacterium | reverse complement strand
CACTCGTCGGCCAGAAATCGCTGTCGCTCGTCTTTGAGCAACGCTGCTCTGGCCCCCGTGTTGACGTACATCCCGCGACCGCGTCGTTTCTCGACCAGTTGCTCGTCGACCAACTCTTGGTAGGCCTTGAGTACGGTCAGGGGATTGATGCGAAACTCCGCCGCGACGTTGCGTACCGACGGCAGGGGATCGCCCTCCTTCAGCGCACCATCGAGAATCATGGCTACGACACGATCCCGCAGTTGGCGGTAGATCGGGGCGTCGTCATTCCATTGGCGGTCGTTCATCGACCCCACATTAGTACCTCTGAATGAAAAAATATAGTGTTATATATAACTACAACACTAGTACGCAGTCAAGTGGCCACGGCGCGGGGCCCCTGATCACGTAAAATTCGCGTGCCTATCAACGTGGAGATTCTCTGGATGAAGCAGCCCTTGAATGTCGCCATCACCGGCGCCGCTGGTCAGATTGGTTATGCCCTCGCTTTCCGTGTCGCTTCGGGCGCCATGCTCGGACCCGATCAGCCCGTCAACCTGCACTTGCTGGAGATCACCCCGGCACTACCGACGTTGCAGGGCGTCGTCATGGAACTCAACGACTGCGCTTTCCCGACACTGAACAAGGTCATCGCAACGGACGATGCGCGGGTCGCTTTCAAGGATTGTCACGCCGCACTGCTGGTCGGCGCCCGCCCCCGCGGTCCTGGCATGGAGCGCAAAGATCTGCTGCTCGCCAACGCCCAAATTTTCTCGGCGCAGGGCAAGGCATTGAACGATGTGGCGGCGCGCGACGTACGCGTGCTCGTCGTCGGTAATCCGGCGAACACGAATGCGCTGATCGCGATGAAGAATGCGCCGTCTCTGAAGCCGCAATCGTTCACCGCGATGACGCGTCTCGATCACAATCGTGCGCTGTCGCAACTGGCCGAGAAAACCGGCTGCCATGTGAATGACATCCAGAAAATGATCATCTGGGGAAATCACTCGGCGACGCAGTACCCGGACATCAACCACTGTCTCGTGAAAGGCCAGCCGGCGCGCTCGCTGGTGGATGCCAATTGGATCGAGAGGGATTTCATCCCGACCGTGCAGCAGCGTGGCGCGGCCATCATCAAGGCACGCGGCGCCTCGTCAGCCGCTTCCGCAGGTTCGGCGGCCATCGACCATATCCGCGATTGGTTCCGCGGCTCTGCGGCTGGCGACTGGGTCTCGATGGGCATTCCATCCGATGGCAGCTACGGTATCCCCGAAGGCGTGATCTATTCGTATCCGGTGGTCTGCCGCAACGGTCAGTACGAGATCGTGCAGGGCCTCGCAATCGACGAATTCAGCCGTCAGCGCATGGATGCAACGCACAAGGAGTTGCTGGAAGAGCGCGACGGCGTGAAGGACCTGCTCGGCTGACACAGAAGGTCTGTCAGGATCTTCATCGGGAGGGGCCTAGCGGCCCCTCTTTTTTTGCCCGCGCTCTTGTAGGCTATCGCTATGACTAACGCGATCATCTCCCTCACTCTGGCCCTCCTCGCTGCCTGGGCGCTCACTGCGACCGGCGGCATCATCGCTTTGCTATTCGTGGCGGCTGTGCTGTATCTCGCCTACAAGCGACTGAGCCTGCTGGCGTTCACCGCCACGTTCTTCGTGCTGTTGACTGCCTACAGCGCTGCCGGCGACTCCGCAGGGATATGGAAGGGGATTCTTTGGCTTCTCTTTTTCGTATTGGTGGCGTTCAACATACACCCGCTACGAAAAGCCGTGATCACGCGGCCCTTCATGAAAATCTATCGACGTATGTTGCCGTCGATGTCATCCACCGAACGCGAAGCGCTCGAAGCCGGTACCGTTTGGTGGGACGGCGAACTATTCACCGGCAACCCGGACTGGTCAAAGTTGCTCGGCGCCAAAACACCGCGACTCACTGCCGAAGAACAAGCCTTTCTCGATGGTCCCTGCGAAGAGCTGTGTCGAATGATTGACGACTTCGATATTACGCATCGTCGTGGCGACATGCCGCCGGAAATCTGGAGCTTCCTGAAAAGCAAAGGCTTCTTCTCGATGATCATCCAGAAGAAATACGGCGGCCTCGAGTTTTCTGCTTACGCGCACTCCTGCGTGCTCGCCAAACTCTCGAGTCGTAGCGCCGTCGTCTCCTCGACGGTTGCAGTGCCCAACTCGCTCGGCCCGGGCGAACTACTGCAGCACTACGGAACCGAAGACCAGAAAAATCATTACCTACCACGTCTCGCCCGTGGAGAAGACATTCCCTGCTTCGCACTCACAGGCCCCCGTGCCGGTTCTGATGCAGCCTCGCTACCGGATACGGGCGTCATCTGTCGCGGGCAATGGCAGGGACAGGAGATCGTCGGTATCCGCCTGAATTTCTCCAAGCGCTACATCACTCTCGCCCCGGTCGCGACGGTCATCGGGCTTGCATTCCGATTATTCGACCCGGAACGGTTGCTCGGTGATCGCGAGGATATCGGCATCACCTGCGCACTCATTCCGCGCAACACGACAGGCGTCTCGATCGGACGGCGACACTTTCCGCTCAACGTGCCATTCCAAAATGGCCCCATCCACGGCGAGAACGTTTTCGTACCGCTCGAGTTCATTATCGGCGGCCCTAAAATGGCCGGCCAAGGCTGGCGTATGCTGGTTGAGCAGTTGTCGGTGGGGCGTTGTATTTCTTTGCCCTCGAGCGGAACCGGCGGCGGCAAAGCGGCCGTCTTCGCTACCGGCGCATATTCGCGTATCCGTCGGCAATTCAATATGCCGGTCGGTCAATTCGAAGGCATCGAAAGCGTGATCGCTCGAATGGTAGGACTCACCTACACCATGGACGCTGCACGTTCCGTGACGGCGGGCGCCATCGATGGTGGTGAAAAGCCGTCAGTACCATCCGCCATGTTGAAGTACCACGTGACCGAGATGAGTCGTATGGTCGCGAACGACGCCATGGATGTACACGGCGGTAAAGGCATCTGCCTCGGCCCGAAGAATTACCTCGGTCGCGGGTATCAAGTCGTACCGGTAGCGATCACGGTCGAGGGCGCAAATATTCTCACTCGCAGTTTGATCATCTTCGGACAAGGTGCGATTCGCTGTCATCCTTTCGTACTCAAGGAAATGGAAGCGGCTCGCAATCCGGATCGCAAGCGTGGAGTCGATGACTTCGACGCCGCACTTTTCGGTCACATCGGCTTCACATTGAGCAACGCGGTGAGATCTTTCGTGATGGCGCTGACCAGCGCGCGCTTCACGGCAGCGCCCGAGGTTGGTCCGGCGACGCGCTACTACCAACACATCGTGCGTTTTTCCGCGAGCTTCGCTTTCGCCGTCGATGTCGCGATGCTGTCATTGGGCGGCTATCTCAAGAAGAAGGAAAATCTCTCGGCGAGACTCGGCGATGTACTGTCATACATGTACCTCGCCTCGATGGTGCTTAAGCACTACGAGAATCAGGGCCGTCGCCAAGAAGATCTGCCCATCGTCGAGTGGGCATGTCGTCACTTGCTCTATCAGGCGCAGGAACAACTACACGGTTTTCTTCGAAACTTCCCAAATCGATTCCTGGCTGCCGCGATGCGCTTTTTGATTTTCCCACGCGGCTTGCAGTATTCGGCTCCTGATGATCGGCTCGGCCGCAAACTTGCTGCGCTCGTAACGTCACCGACCGAAACTCGGGATCGCCTCTGCTATCCGGTTTACCGACGAATCGAGTCAGGCAATGCTCTCGGTCTACTGCAAGAGGTTCTCGAAATGGCTGAGCGTGCCGAGAGTCTCGAAAAGCGAATTCGCGTCGAAGGCGTGAAGACGGGGCGAATTCACGCCTTGGACCTGCCCGGACAAATTGTCGAAGCGCAGGCGATCGGCATCATCAACGCCGATGAAGCCGTTTGGTTGCGCGCCTACGATCGCAAAGTCATGGATCTTATCCATGTCGATGATTTCGCACCGGATGAACTCGGCACCCAATCTCAACCGCGCATGCGAGTATCGCTGACTATGGACGAGCGCGACGTCGTTTCGTGAACTGTCTGAACTGCAATGCCCCGCTGACTGGCGCGTTCTGCGCCAGTTGCGGTCAGCGGCATGTATCGAGACCGCCGACCGTTGCGCGCTTAATCGAGGACACACTCGAGACTCTGACGCATGCCGATTCACGTTTATGGGTCACCTTGCGTTACCTGATGACAAAACCAGGCGTGCTAACCCGCGATTACTTCGCCGGTCGCCGCAACTCTTATCTACCGCCAATCAGGCTTTATCTGATTATCAGCGTTGTGTTTTTTCTGCTGGCGTCGTTACCAAATACCGACAAGAGCGCAGAGAAACCGATTGAGATCGATTCCGATAGTCAGATTTGCGAAGTAGATTACACAGGACCCTTTGCAGAGTTTGTGGGGCCTCGATTTCGTGCGGCATGCAAGCAATTGAAAGCTGACAACGGTGCAAAATTGGTTGAAAGCTTTCAACGTAATGTGCCGAAAGCTATGTTCATTCTTTTGCCTGCATTTGCCGCGCTGATGATGCTTTTCTTTTGGCGCCCGCGTCGTCTGTACGTCGAGCACCTGCTCTTTCTGGTACATAACCACAGCGCCGTCTTTGCAGCCCTTATACTCGATACCATATCGGGCTTTTTTTTGCCCGCAAGCGTCGGCGGGTTTTTCAGTACGGCTCTCGTCCTCTATCTCGCTTGGTACTGCTGGCATGCGCTGCGAGTTTTCTATGAGAAGCGTACCGGAAAAGCTTGGGCACTCTTCATCGGCCTCGGGTTTCTATATAGCGTCCTCGCGACGATAACTCTGATATTGACCGGCTTCGCCTCGTTCCTGGCAAGTTAACCGATGCCTCATCCGCTTCGGGTCATCCTGCATGTCGATATGGATGCGTTTTATGCATCGGTCGAGCAGCGGGATCATCCGGAGCTGCGTGGAAAGCCCTTAATTGTTGGCGGCACTAGCGGTCGAGGAGTAGTCGCCGCTGCCAGCTACGAAGTTCGGGCATTCGGCGTGCGCTCTGCCATGCCGGTGAGTCGCGCTCTCCAGCTATGCCCCAACGCGGTTTGTGTGCGGCCACGTATGACGAGATATGCAGAAGTTTCGGCACAGATATTCGAGGTTTTCCACGAATTCACGCCTTTGGTCGAAGGGCTATCGCTGGATGAGGCATATCTGGATGTCACGGCGAGTCTTGCACTTAAGGGCGATGCCGTTTCGATTGCCCGAGAGATCAAACGGTTGATACGCGAGCGAACCGGACTCAATGCGTCGGTTGGCGTCGCGCCCAATAAGCTGGTGGCAAAAATCGCTTCCGATCTCGAAAAGCCTGATGGGCTGACGGTTGTCGCGCCAGATCGAGTTGTCGAAACGCTCGCGCCACTCTCGATCAAACGGCTGCCTGGACTTGGACGCAAGAAGGGGGACGAACTACTCGCGGTCGGCGTCAAGACCATCAGCGATCTGCAAAACGCACAAGATGGCCAAATGGAGCGATGGTTCGGACGGCACGCGCTGCATTGGCGAGCCCGCGCTTGCGGCATCGACGAGCGTGCGGTCGAGCCGGATCATGACGAAAAGTCAGTGAGCAACGAACAGACCTACGCCACTGATCTGACAGACGAGCGACAAATGTTGGCGGAAATCAGCACGCTCAGCGACAAGGTGAGCAGCCGACTGCGCCGAAAGGGACTTCGAGCCAGGTGTGTCGGCATCAAGATTCGGCGCGCAGACTTTGTCACCTTCAGTCGCCAAAAGACGTTGGCGATACACACCGATGAAACCCGCGTCGTCCAGACGACAGCCGATGAACTACTGCGCGCCTTCTTGCGCGAGAAACCGCGGACGAAGGTGCGACTACTTGGCGTCACCACATCGGAGTTCGGCTCCGATGATCAAGCTGACCTATTTTCGCAGACGAGTGCGACTACCACTGCGATCGACAGTACAGTCGATGCCATCCGGCAAAAGTTTGGTGGTACCGCCGTCGCCCGCGCAAGCGGCCTGCTAAGAAAAGGTGACGGAGCGCGATCGACACCATCCCGTCGACGCGAAGACTGATCCGCAAAGCACACCAGCGACGGCACCGAACACGTGTGCATCGCCTGCCACTGTTGCACCACCAACTAATGCAACTGGCATAGCGAATTGTTCGGATGTCAGCTTCAACACGCCAAAGAAAGCGGCCCAACGGGAAAAACGGTCACCGTCGAATATTTTCACGGTGATGCCGGCGGCTGCCAAAGCATGGGTCAGTGCCGAAGCGCCGACATACCATTCGAAGCTGGTCAGCGACCATAAGCCGATATCGATCGACACGATCGCCGATGCGGTAACAATGATCCAGCCTCGCACACTGAGAGATGTCGACAGCCAAGCGGCGACCAACAGAAAGCCAGCCGCATTCAGTAAGGCGTGGTTTAGATCGAGATGCACCCAGTGAGCACACCAACTACGCCATAGCCACTCGATGGCAGGTGCCTCTCGGGACCAGCGCAACATCTCCCGAGTTGACTCGGATAGGAGGCCACCGGCGAGAAATACGAGAGAGATCAAACCTGCTGTGATCAGATGGTATCGTCGCGACACAGTCGATAACGCCGGATGTGATTGATCGGTGCTGCGCTCGCCAGCGCGGCATATCCGGGAGATGGTAGGTCAAGACTTAGGATCTCCAGACCATCCAATTGTAACGAGCCGTCGAGCCCAACGCCGTAATCACGTGCGGGCGTGGTAAATCCATCGCCGCGGCACTTGAGATAAGCCTCCTTGCGCGTCCATATCCGCAGGAACATTTCGTCACGTGCTGCCTCGGATATCTCGCTTGCTTGACTGAGCAGTAACCGCTCGTCTGCGGTGAAAACTCGGTTTGAAAGTTGCTGAGCTCTGGGTATAGATCGTGGAACTTCGATATCCACACCGACGCGCGCGCTCATACTCGTGCCTACGAGCAAGGCGCTATCGCTGTGACTCAAATTGAAGTGACAATGCTGATGAGGAGTCGCCAAGGTCGGCTTGCCATGCTCATCGATCTCGAAACGCAGGTTCGCCGGTTGCACGCAAAGCAGCGCGCCCAATATGCGCCGCAATACGATGCGGGAACTGATGAAACGCTCCCGGACCCGTCCCTCCGGCTTGCGCATCGCCCTATCCCGATCGAATCGGTCCAGACAGTCTTCCTGATCTCGACCGGAAACAGCCCATTG
>CAIVYV010000010.1 GCA_903910215.1 uncultured Pseudomonadota bacterium | reverse complement strand
GTAGCGCACTTGTAGGGGACAGGTAGGACCTAACCACGATTCAGCAGACTGGCCAACGGATGGACGGCGTGATTCCCTGAGCTGAATGATTCGGAGGATTGATCATGTCAGGAAAGTCGCCAGTGACCGTGACGATGGAGCAGCGAGCAGCGCTTGATGCATTGAGCGCTTCGCATGAACGCGGTGAAGCTGATCGTGCCCGGGCAATTCTCCTGACGGCTGCGGGCTGGACCAGCGCCGAGATCGCTGAGGCCTTCGGAGTGCGTGAAGATACGGTGAGATTTTGGCGCAGTACATTCCTCAGCACAGGTGTTGACGGCCTGAGGCGGCAGGCTTCGTCTGGTCCTGAACCAGTGAAGGCAGATGCGGCTCTGCGCGTGGCTGATGATGTCCTCTCGCTCCCCGTGACTGACCGTACGAACTGGACGTTGCCGCGGCTGGTCGAGGAGATCGAGCGGCGGGAAGGTGTGCGCATTTCCAAGTCGCGGCTCTCCACTGTTCTGCGCAAAAAGGGGGCTACAGCTTCCGCCGGCCCCGCCACACGCTGAAGGGAAAGCAGGATGCGAATGCTGTTGCCCGCGGCGGCTTGCGGCTCAGCCTGCTGAAGAAGGCTTATCCCGTTGACTCAGGTTCGTCTATATGTAGTGGCTACGCTACGGCGTATCACCCCGCGCCTTTCCTTGGATTGTCTCGCTTAATGAGGTCCCAATAACTTGTGGGTGTTCTGTCAGCGACGAGGCCCAGCAGAGTCTCAAAAGAGACATGCCGACAATATCGGCGATTGTACCGAAACACGAACTCATTGAGATATGTATCGGCGTGCTTGCGACGCAGCCCGTGATAGGTGCCGAGGCTCCAACGCTTCATGAGCGAAAATGCTCGGTGGATCCATGGCAGAACAATGTGCGCAGCCATCTTTCCGACAACGCGCGGATCGTGCCGGTAGCCTTGCAGACCGGTGAACGACTTATGGCCATCCGTGAGCAATGTTGTTCCTGGCTTCACGTTGGCGTGGATGAAGGCCTCGATAGACGCAGCGGAATTGTCGGCGATCATGGCGAGGCGAATACGCCCAGAGCGCGTATCGAGATATTTGGCGTGCTTGCGTCGCGGCTTTGACTTGTTCGAATCGCGCTCGATCACCTCGACAGCACCTATGATGATGATTTTGCCTGCATTTCCGCTCTCGAACACAGTATCACCTTCGCGGAAGGGGATTTCCGTCTGATCGATTTCGACGACGCCCTCCAGTGGTTCCCGATCCGGATTGAGCATCGAGCGACGGAGCTTTTGCGCCAGCAGCCAAGCAGTCTTGTAGGTGACGCCGAGTTGGTCTTGCAGTTGCAGCGCCGACATGCCGTTGGAATGGGTCGACATCAGATGTGCGGCCCAGAACCATACTGTCAAAGGCAGTTTGGAACGATGCATTGCCGTACCAGCAGTGATCGAAGTCTGACGCCCGCAGTCGAGGCATTCGTACAAGCGGGGCCGACTGGTCAAACCGGCAAAGCGGCGCTTGCCGCAAGCAGGGCACACAAATCCCTCCGGCCAGCGTCGCTTGAACATGAAGGCGACGCAACTCGCTTCGTCAGAGAACTGCTTCTGGAACTGAGCAAGCGAACGGGCAGCGGCCATACAAAAGCGTCCTCGTGGCCGCGCGAGTGCTGCCACTCAGAACACTACATATAGCGCTACCTGAGTCAACGGGATAAGTCGTGTCGACAGACTCTTGACTGCGCGATCCACTTCGCAGTCGAGGAACTCAACCTCCGAAAATCAGTAATCCCGTTGGTCAAGCCACGAATCTCTGCTTAGATCTAGAAGGTATGGGAGTAAACCGGATAGGCAAGCTTCAAACTAGTCTTTGAAGGCGCGTCCCACTAGCGACAAATACTTAGCATGAGTCATGTCTGGGCGATCTGAAGTGGAATTC
>CAIVYV010000009.1 GCA_903910215.1 uncultured Pseudomonadota bacterium | reverse complement strand
TCGTTCGATCCGATCATGATGTGGCTGAACATGAGGTCGCTCCTTATGTAGCGATGGCGGGGATGTCGGGCTTGATGACCCGACACCACCGCCATCTTTGTTGACTTACTTACCGAAGCTCAACCGAAGGTCGAGGTAGTAGTGACGACCGTAGTCCGAGTGCACGTCGGACGCGTAGCCAAAGTAATCGTCCGCCAGCGGTGCGCGCTCGTTCGTGAAGTTGTTCACGCCGAATCGCACCCGGCTCTTCACGCCCGAGAGATCGAAGCGATAGTCGACCGTGGCGTTACCCGTGGTCATCGCCGGCAGAACCCAGCGAGTACCATCGGCCAAGGTCACGCTGCTGTCGTAGACGCTGCCGATGCGGAAGCCCGACACCGACGCGCTCCAATCGCCCTTGCGCCAGCTGAGCGTCAGGTTGTGGCGATTGCGCGGGTTGCCATCCATACCGATGAGGTTGGCGAAGCCGTCGACTGGATAGTTGCCGGGCAACGTGCCGCTCGCCTGCGCGGCAACGAGATCACCCGCGAGTCCACCCGCTGATTGCTCGAGCTCCGTCATGAACGAGGCAGCGTAGCGAACTGAGAAGCGACCGAGATCGGTGCGCAAGCTGTAGTCGAGCGCCACGTCGATGCCCGCAGCCGTGCGCGTATCGAGGTTGGTGTAGCGATCGTCGATGAAGTTCACATCGCCAGCCGGGCAGATGCCGGCCTTCAGGTAGTTGGACTGATCGATATTGAAGCTTGTGCTCGAGCGAACGACGGCTGAGTTGCCGGTGAAAGCGCCGCAATTGTTGGTGCCGTTGGCGATGCGCGCGAGCAGATCGACGAGCGTGTGGTTCTCTTCGCCGAGCAGACCGATGGTGTTGGTCTTCTCGATTTCCCAATAGTCCACGCTGAAGGCCAGATCTTCGATCGGCGCGATCACGAAGCCGACGGAGAAATTCTCTGACTCTTCGGGTTCGAGTGCGGCGCTACCTTGTGCCAAGCGCAGCGTGCCTTCACGGCAGGGTGTGGCGCTGACGCCGGCTTTTTCGGCGGCGTATTGGCAGACATAGTCGGTCGTGGTGTTGGTACGCGACACGATCGACTCGTTCACGGTCACGAGGTTGGGCACGCGGAAGCCTTGCGACCACGATGCACGCAACAATACGTTATCGAGCGGTCGCCAGCCGAGCGCGATCTTGCCGATGGTGGCGTCGCCCAGATCCGAGAAGTCTTCGTAGCGGCCGGCCAACTGCATATCGAGGTTCTGCAGCACGGGCAGCGAGAACTCGGTGAACACAGAGTTGGTACGACGATCGCCCGAACTATCCGGCGTGGGCGATGAGTTCATGACGTCAGAGATGAACGGATACGTTTCACCACCGGCTGCCGTGAAGCGGATCGTGCCGTCGAGGCGCGGATCACGATCATCGACGAACGACTCTTCGCGAGTCTCGAGACCGACCACCATGCCCGCCTTGCCGCCCGGCAGATCAAAGAGATCATTGCGTGAGAACTTGGCATCGAACATCGTGAGCTCGGTCTCGGTAAGACGATAGACGTCGATGAGTGCGCGTTCGATGTTGGAATTCACGCCGCCGCTGAACGGGTTATAAGCAGCGGAGGTCGAATCGTTCAGAGCGGCCTGCATCAGGGTGTTGCTGATGCGATTGCTCGTGACGTCGTCGTTGGTCGCTTTGTTCCAGGTGGCTGCCGCCTCCCAGTCCCAAGCGCCGATTTCGCCGCGGAAGCCCTGCACGATGCGGAACATCTCGCCATCGTTGTCGACGATACGGCCCTTTTCGGACCAGCGGTAGTTATCCATCAAGAGCGCGAGACCCGTGCACGGTACGCGCGGGATCACCGAGGCGGGCAGGCGATTCGGTGAACCGCAAGGGCCGAACGGGTTGTAGTAGTTCTGCGCGCCGACGACGAGGTTCGAAGCAGCGTTCACGAAGCTGCTCGGACCGCGACGAGTGACCGTCTCGGAGGAGTAATACATCAACTCCGTGAAGCTCTCGAGCGACTCATTGATCTCGTGATCGATGGTCGCGTAGACATTCAAGCGCTCGAGCGCCGAGCGCAGGTCACGATCTTCGTTGAGGTTGTAACGAACCGTGCCCTGGCCATCGACTGCGCCGCATACCGTAGCGCTGATAGCGTATTTACAGCGCGGGTCGCCGACCGGGTAGGTCTCGAATTCACCGGCCGAGTCCCAAATCGTATTGGTGAGACCGAAAGCCGTCACCGCCGGAACCACGTCGAACTGACCCCAATTCGAGTTCGCCGAGTCGTTCGTAAAGCGCGAGTCGCCTGCCCAACGTGAGTCGGCAGGGATGTAGCGGGTGTAATCTGAGTTTGCCCAGCGCGGGTCATCTTGCGAGCTCACGCGGTCACGATCGAACCAGCTCGCGAATACATTGAGCTTGGTACGGCCTTCGTTGAAAGCCTGGCCGAATTCGGCGTATACCGACTGGTTGCCGCGCGAGAAATTCTCGTAGTCCGTGTAGCGAGCGCCGATGTTGAGGCCTTCGAAATCGCGCTTGATCACCGTGTTGAAGACGCCGGCAACCGCATCGGCGCCGTAGATGGCCGAGGCGCCATCGCGCAGCACTTCGACGCGATCAATGCCGTAGGTCGGGATCATGTTGGAGTTGACGCTGTTGACCGGGACGAAGCTGCCGCCGACCTGTTCGGTCTGGTACTGCGGCGAGTTCACCATGCGACGACCATTGAGCAACACCAGCGTGTTGCCCGTGCCGAGACTGCGCAGGTTGAACGCGCCGACGTCACCGCCCGCCGAGTTCACGCCACCGCTGATGTTGGCGACTTCGTTGACGAAGTTGTTGCCGTTCTCGGGGATGAGATCGAGCAGTTGATCGCCCGAGTCGATGCCGAAGACTTCGATCGTCTCGCTACCGACGATGGAGATGGGCAGGGCGTCCGAGATGACGGCGCCGCGAATTTGCGAGCCCGTGACGACGACCTCTTCGAGCACTTCGTTGGTCGGTGCAGGTTGTTGAGCCATCAGCGGCAAGCTAGCCCCGATGGTCAGCGCGACGAAGACGTCGATCGCTGTTCTCTTTCTCGATTGCATGTCCCTCTCCAATTCGTATTGAATGCCGGAAGTCGGCAGAGGGGGCGAAGGTTATATGAATCCGGTGCGTGGACGATATGGGTTGACGGATATGGGTCGGTTCCGCGGGGTATTCATCGCCGCAATATTATTGTGCGTCTTTGCGGGTGAGGCTGCGGCGCAGCGCCAGACGCTGCTCGAGTACCCGAGCATCCACTCGCCCAAGGTCGGTTTGCAGGGCATGGTGGTTTCGCAGAATGAGATCGCGAGCGCGGTGGGCTCGCGGATTTTGGCTGAAGGGGGTAATGCCATCGATGCTGCCGTGGCGGTGGGTTTTGCCTTGGCCGTGACGCTGCCGCGCGCGGGCAACATCGGTGGCGATGGCTTCCTGACTGCCTATGTGGCCGGTCAAAAGAAAGTCACGACGATCGATTTTCGTAGCGTCGCGCCGCAAACGGCGAAGCTCGAGATGTTTCTCGATGAGAAGGGCGAGGAGAGCGAAATCGCTTCAGTGGGCTATCGCGCTGCTGCCGTACCCGGCACCGTCGCCGGGCTTGAGCTCGCGCACAAGCAATACGGCAAGTTGCCGTGGGCGCAGTTGGTGGCCCCGGCTGCCGCACTGGCTCGTGATGGCGTCATACTCAGTGCCGATGAGGCCTTTGTTTTCGGTTGGGGTAAAAAGCGACTGCAGGCGAGCGAGTCGGCGCAGCGCACGTTCTTCAAAGCCGATGGCAGCGGATACCGCGCGGGCGAGCGTTTACAGCAACCGGATCTCGCGTGGACACTCGACGAGATCGCCAAGGGTGGCGCGGACGCCTTCTATCGCGGTGAGATTGCCGCGCGCATCGAAGCGGACATGCAGCGCCAGGGTGGGTTGATTACCCGGGCCGATTTGGCCGCCTACCGAGCCATCGAGCGCGAGCCGCTGAGCACCACCTATCGCGGGCACACGGTCTACACCGCGCCGCCTGCGAGCGGTGGCGTCACGCTGTTGACCATGCTCAATATTCTCGAGAACTTCGATGTGGCGAAGTTGGAGGTGGGTTCAGCCGAAGCGGTGCATCTATTGGCCGAGACGATGCGGCTCGGCAATCGCGATCGGATCGCCCATGTGGGTGATACCGCCTTCGCCAAGGTGCCGCTCGAGGGTTTGGTGTCAAAGAAATACGCGACTGATCGAGCCAAGTTGATCAAGTTACGCAAGGCCGGTAAAGATTCGGCGATCAAGGCAGGCAATCCGGCTGATTACGAAAGCCCGAGTACGACGCACTACTCGGTGGCGGACTCGGAAGGGAATTTGGTTTCCGTCACCTACACTTTGGGCTCGGATTTCGGTTCGGGCGCCATGATCTCGGGCACCGGTATTCTTCTGAACAACCAGATGAATAATTTCAGTCATGAGCGTGCGCTCGTGGCGATGCAACGCGGCGAGCCGTTGCCACCGAACGCCATGCAAGGTGGCAAGCGTATGGTTTCGACGATGACGCCCACGCTGATTTTCAAGGGCGACACGCCGTGGATGGCGGTGGGCACACCGGGTGGCGGCCGCATCGTCAACACGATCTTGCAGGTCGTGGTGAACGCCATCGACTTCAAACTCAACATCGACGAGGCGATCCATCAGCCGCGCGTCTCGCAAGTGTCTGGGCCGCTTGAGATCGAACCCAACTACAACCCGGATACCCGCAAGCGTTTGGAGAAGATGGGGCACAAGACTCGCCCGAGCGAGACCATGGGTAGCGTGCAGGCAATCGTTCTAGAGAACGGCTATTTCTTGGGCGGAGCGGATCCGCGCAGACCGGGTGCGGCGGCGATAGCGCCGTGAAGTCCTTCTTGCTCGTCGGCGATATCGGCGGCACCCATGCGCGCTTCGCGCTGTATCAGGGTGGTGCCGATGGCAAT
>CAIVYV010000008.1 GCA_903910215.1 uncultured Pseudomonadota bacterium | reverse complement strand
TCTACGAGGGCGCAGCGCTGCTCGCAGGCGCAACGCCCTATTTCTTTGATACGCCAGCGGATAACAGCTTTCTGCCTGATCTCGATGCGATACCCGCCGCCGTTTGGGAGCGTGTACGACTGCTGTATCTGTGCTCGCCCGGCAATCCGGGTGGCGCGGTGATGTCGATCGATCAATTGCGATGCGCGATTGAGCTTGCTGACAAGCACGACTTCATCATCGCCTCGGACGAGTGTTATGCCGAGCTCTACGCCGATGAGGCCAATCCGCCACCGTCGCTGCTGAATGCCGCGCTCGCAGCTGGCCACTCGAATTTCGAGCGCTGCGTGGTGTTCCACAGTCTCTCCAAGCGCTCGAGCCTGCCAGGGCTACGCTCTGGCTTCGTCGCCGGCGATCCAGTCGTGCTGCGCGACTTTCTGCTCTATCGCACCTATCACGGCTGCGCCATGCCCGTACCGACCCAGCTCGCGAGCATCGCCGCGTGGAACGACGATGAGCATGTCAAAACCAATCGAGCCCTTTACCGAGAGAAGTATGCGCGCGTATTGCCAATCCTCGCGCCGCATCTGGAAGTCACACAGCCTACCGGCGGCTTTTATCTCTGGCCGAATGTGGGTGGCGATGATGCCGCTTTCACTCGCGAGCTCTTTGCAAGGCAGAACGTCACCGTCGTACCCGGTTCTTATCTGGCTCGCACCACTCGCAACGGACTGATCGATTCGAGTGGGGACAATCCCGGTGCGGGTCGCGTTCGAATCTCGCTGGTAGCGAATGTCGAGGATTGCGTCATGGCCGCGGGGCGCATCGCCGATTTCATCCAAGGAATTCATTCTCAGGGAAGATCATCATGACCAACCACACTGAACTCAAGACGCTCATCGAGGCCGCTTTCGAAGCTCGCGCCGACATCACGCCGAAAAGCGTCTCGCGTGAACTGCGTGTAGCGCTCGATGAAGCGCTCGACCTGCTCGATAGTGGCAAGGCGCGCGTTGCCGAGAAAATTGACGGTCAATGGCAGGTTCACGAGTGGTTGAAGAAAGCTGTCCTGCTCTACTTTCGAGCCAACGACAACCGCGTGATCGAAGGTAGCTACACCCGCTTCTTCGACAAAGTGCCGCTGAAATACTCCGCTTGGGACGAGAACGCGTTGCGCACGAGCGGCAATCGCGTCGTGCCCCACGCCCTGGTGCGCAAGGGCAGCTTCATCGGACCGAACGTCGTGCTGATGCCCTCGTACGTGAACATCGGTGCCTATGTCGACTCCGGCACGATGGTCGACACTTGGGCGACGGTCGGTTCCTGTGCTCAGATCGGTAAGAACGTGCATCTCTCCGGCGGCGTCGGCATCGGTGGTGTACTCGAACCGTTACAAGCCTCGCCCACCATCATCGAAGATAATTGCTTCATCGGCGCGCGCTCCGAAGTCGTCGAAGGCGTCATCGTCGAAGAGGGTTCGGTGATCTCGATGGGCGTCTTCATCGGGCAAAGCACGCGCATTTACGATCGTGAAACGGGAAAAATCCTGCAAGGTCGCGTGCCGGCGGGCTCCGTCGTGGTGCCGGGCAACCTGCCGTCAAAGGACGGCAGCCATTCGCTCTACGCCGCGATCATCGTGAAGAAGGTCGACGCGCAAACACGCGCGAAGACCTCCATCAACGATTTGCTGCGCTCGACTGACTGAGCGGCCGACTTAGAAGCTGGCGGAGATCGAGGCCGAGAACTTCACGCCGCTGTCGTAGCGGTTGAAGAACACCTTGTTGCCGCCGCGCTCCTGGAATTCCTGGTACTCGGTCTCGAGTAGGTTGCGGGCCTCGAACTTCAGTTCGAGGTCCTGACCAAACCAGTTCACGCCCTGGCGCACGACGAAGTCGACGTTCACCCCCGGTGACTCGACCACATCCGGCAGCCCGGACGCACCGCGGCTGAATGCACGGTCGCTCGCGTACGAGATCAGCAACGTCTGTTGTGAGAGCGACTCGCGATCCTCAAGACCGATCTGGAAGTTCACCAAATGGTTCGATTGGCCGGTGAGCGGCGAACCATCGATGAAGAAGTTCTTGGCGGGCTGCGTGGCCGTGCCGAATACATCCACCGTATCACCACCACCCACGTCGATCTTCGAATCCGACCAGGTGTAGTTGCCGATCAACACGCCGCGACGCGAAGCAAAGAACGGTGTATCGAACACGAGATCCATGTCGATGTATTTCTGCGACTCCACTTCGACACCGAGCAGTGTCGCCTTCGGCGCATTCGCGAAGCTCGTGACCGGCGTGTTGTCGTTGAATGCCGTAAACGCTTCGATGGGCTTGTCGATCTGCTTGTAGAAGCCCGCGATCGAGAAGCGCTGCTCCGGTGCAAAGTACCACTCGTAGCGCAACTCGGCGTTAGTGAACTCGCTATCGACCAAAAGCGGATTACCGCGATAGGAGCGGTTCGACTCCGGGTCGAAGTAGGCCTGGAACATGAGTTCGCGGAACTGCGGGCGCGCCACCGTCTTCGAACCGTTCAAGCGCAGCTGCATGTTGTCGCCAAACTTGTAGGTCAAGGTCAGCGCCGGCAGCACGTAATCGTTATCGAGGTTCGTACCCGCCTCCGAAGTCGATGCGACCGTGAAGACCTTCAGCGGTGCAACGGTCTGTTCGCCTTGTTCGTAACGCGCACCGAGACTGAGCTCGAGGCCTTCGGCAATCTCGGTCTGCAGTTGGGCGTAGGCCGCCTGAGTCTCGAGTGAGGCCGTGAACGCCGGATCCGTTTCGGTCGATTCGACCAGACCGATACCAAAATAATCGACCACCGCCGAGCCAAGCAAATAGTCGGGGCGGAACATGGCGACCCCAGAGAGGAAACTCGACGGTGCCAACATGAGGAATTCACGTCGTTCGGAGTCGCGTTCGGTCTTGCCGTATTCAATGCCGCCCGACAGTACCGTCGTCGGCGAAACTTTGTACGTCAGATCAAGCCCGTACGAGAACAGATCTTCTTCAAGATCCGAGAACGCGATGCGTCCGTAGCCGGTCTGCCCGTTGTCGAGCCGGTTGATGAAGTAGCTACCGTAAGGGCTCGCCGCGATATTCGACTTCGAATAACCCATACCAAGCTCGAACGGCGCTTCACGGGTTGACTTGGCCAACGCCACTCGTGAATCGATCTTCAGCGGTTCGAAATTGAATCCGGCGCTCAACTGCGTCGACCACAACTGACGCTCGTACCAACCAGTCTCCTGCTCGAGGAAATCGAAGGTCGGACG
>CAIVYV010000007.1 GCA_903910215.1 uncultured Pseudomonadota bacterium | reverse complement strand
CTCGCGGCGGAAGAGCGCGAAACGCGCGTCGCCGACATGCTTTCCCTGCTCGGTCTTAGAGGCCTCGAACGACGCTTGCCGCAAGATCTCTCGGGTGGTCAACAACAACGCGTGGCGATCGCCCGATCACTCGCGCCGCAGCCAGATCTTCTGCTGATGGACGAACCGTTCTCGAATCTCGATGCGCGACTACGAACAGAGCTTGTCGGTGAGTTACGCGGCCTGCTCAAAAAACTCGGTATTACGACTTTGTTGGTCACGCACGATCAGCACGATGCCTTCGGTCTCGCCGACCGCTTGGGTTATATGAACGACGGTCAAGTGGAACAATGGGATACCCCGTACGATGTGTATCACCGACCTCGCACGCGAGCGGTCGCCAAGTTCATCGGCGATGGCGTCATGCTGCCTGCAATCGGTAAGGACGGGTTTTGGCATACGGAGCTTGGGAACATTGAAGATCCGGCGGCCGACGGATCGGCTGACCTGCTACTCAGACCCGATGACCTGCTGCACGATGACGACTCACCGACACAGGCCCGCATCGTCGAGCGCGTCTTCAGAGGGGCCGACTTTCTCTATACCGTGCAGTTACCGAGCGGACTGCGTGTATTGGCATTGGCCCCGAGCCATCACGACCATCATGTCGGCGAGACATTGGGATTTCGCCTCGCCAACGATCATCTAGTCGTCTTCCGCCGCGATTAGTATCGCGAGCCGCGACCCTTTTTATCTGCCTTGATGCGCTTGATCGCAAGCGGCTGTCCGCGCACAACGATCCCAGCCAGGTGCTTCAAGACGTGATCCGGGATTTGCGCTGGCAGACGCACGATCGTGTGATCGTCACGGATGTCGATGCCATTGATTTCGCTGCCATGCATGTCGCCCTCGTGCGCCAAGGCGCCGACGATGTTGCCCGGTTGCACCCCGTGACGACGACCGACTTCAAGTCGGAAAAACGCCTGCGGACCCTCGGGGCGACGTGGTCTTGAAGCTTTGCGCTCGATGCTCTCGCGCGCCGTGTCCGGCGTCTCTTCGCTCGTTTCCGCGCGCTTGGTGACGAACAGCGAACGACCCGACTTCGCCAAGGACGCGAGTGCAGCGGCGACGTCGAATACGTCTGCACCACTTTCTCGCACGAACTCTTCGATGACCCCGCGGTAGGCCGAGAGTTCCTGAGACTCGAGCATCTCACTCAACTCTTTCTTGAACTTCTCAGCACGACGCGCGTTCACCTCTTGAACCGTCGGCAGCGCCATCGGCTCAATCGGCTGACGCGTGGCGCGCTCAATAATGCGCAGCATGTTGCGCTCGCGCGCCGAGATGAACAGGATCGCTTCGCCTGAACGGCCTGCACGACCGGTACGACCAATTCGATGCACGTACGATTCGCTATCGTAAGGCACATCAAAATTGACGACATGCGTGATGCGCTCGACGTCGATGCCGCGTGCAGCCACATCCGTCGCCACCACGATATCGATCTTGCCGCTCTTCAAGGCCGCGATCGTTCGCTCGCGCTGCGCCTGCAAAATGTCGCCATTGAGAGCGGCTGCGGCAAAACCGCGCGCCTCGAGTTTTTCAACGAGCTCAACGGTCGATTGTTTGGTTCGCGCAAAGACCAGCATCGCATCGAAGGTCTCGACCTCGAGTAATCGGGTCAAAGCATCGAGCTTGTGGATGCCGGCGACCAACCAATAACGCTGACGAATGTTGGCTGCGGTCGCCGTCTTGGACTTGACGGTGATTTCGCGCGGATCTCGCAGATGCTTTTGTGCAATACGCTTGATCTGGGTCGGCAACGTGGCCGAAAACAGTACCACCTGTCGCTCAGCGGGCACGAGGCTCAGGATATGATCGATCGCATCGACAAATCCCATCTGCAGCATTTCGTCAGCCTCGTCGAGCACGACGTGACGAATGGTATTCAGATCGAGCGTGCCGCGTTCGAGGTGGTCGATCACGCGACCCGGGGTGGCCACCACGATGTGCACGCCACGTCGCAAGGCATTCAATTGCGGCGTATAGCTCTGGCCACCATAAATCGGCAGCACGTGCAGACCCGGCATATGGCTCGCATATTTTTGACAGGCCTCAGCAACTTGAATCGCGAGCTCGCGAGTCGGAACCAGCACCAGTGCCTGCGGTTCGCGCCGCGCCACATCGATTTGCGACAACACCGGCAAAGCGAAAGCGGCAGTCTTACCGGTACCGGTCTGCGCTTGCCCGATGAGATCTCGCCCTTCGAGCAAGACGGGAATCGTGGCGCGCTGAATGGGCGACGGCGTCTCGTAACCCACAGACGCGAGTGCGGAAACCAAGGCGGGATTGAGGCCGAGTTCGGCGAAAGTCAGATCAGTTTGTTCGTTGGCAGTCATCGCGGGATCAGTGGCAATAAGGCCTTGGAAATCGAGTCGCGATGCAGGTCACGTCGTGACAACCCCCCGAAAGGCTCGTCTGAGGGGTTCGATGAAATTGGTAGCGGGGGTAGGATTTGAACCTACGACCTTCGGGTTATGAGCCCGACGAGCTGCCAGACTGCTCCACCCCGCACCAGGAGG
>CAIVYV010000006.1 GCA_903910215.1 uncultured Pseudomonadota bacterium | reverse complement strand
GGCCGCCGTGGATGTCGATGACGACGGGATGAGGCCCATTGCCGCGCGGCGTATATACGAAGGCCGGAATCTGCCGCTGCTGTTTGCCGATACGATCCCAGGTCGGATAACGCACGAGCTCTGCCGCTTGCCAGCGTTGTGGATCGACCGACCCAGACTCGCTACGAGTCCAACGCAGTGCCGCATCTTTGTCGATGTCGTAGCTCCAAGCATCGCGCGGTAATGTTGCTGATTCGATAGTGAGACCAAGTTGTGTCCCGCGCGCATCGAAACGCACATTAGAAATCAGCCCTGTTGGCAAACCGCTTGGGCGGCGCGTGGTGTTGCTACCGAGATCGCGTAACTCGAGGCGGCTGTAGCCGTCGACATTCGCGACATAAGCGATATAGCGCCCGCTGGGATCGACTTCGAAGTCGTCGATATCCCAAGGTAGATCTGCGGTCAGCGTGCGTGGCTTCGTCTCGGCGAGATCAAGGTAGCGTAGTTGTAGAAACTCCTCGCCGAGATCGGCCGAGAACCAAACGCCGCGGCCATCGGCCGAGAAACGCGCACCACCGATACCGCTTTTCGGCAGCGGCAGACGGGTCGTAGTGCCCTTGGCGACATCGGCGACGTGCAGATCGGCGTCGGTGACGGATCGATAATCGAGCAGCAGCAAGCGCGTTCCATCGGGTGACCAATCGAGTGGCTGCCAGGTTTGGCCTTGCGATGAGACGACGAGTCGCGCTGGCGCGGAATGAGCCACCTCAAGCACATAGACATCCTGGTTGATGCTATTACGCGCATTACTTTGATACGCGAGATATCGACCATCGCGAGACCAGAGAGCACCACCATTACGCGACTTTCCGTCGGTCAGCAGACGAGCCGATCGCGTTTGCAAATCGTGTAGATACAACTGAGCATTCTCATCACCACCACGATCGCGTGCGTAGAGAAATTGCGCAGGTGCAGCGGTCGGGTTGGCGAGCGCCAATGAAATGGGCTCCGCTTCGAAGGTGATTTGTTCGCGAGCGGCGAGCGGTCGCTCGACGCGATGGATTTGTTCCGCGTCGCCAAAACGGGTGCTGATCAACATGCTCCCATCAGGCAGAAAATCGCGGAAACTCGCACTGCGTCCAGCCAGCCAGTTGTCGAGCGTCGCGGTAACGCGAGAGGAATGTGCCGGCACGCCGTCCAGTACCAGATTGCCGATTTCCTGACGCGGTTGCGCTGAGGCCAGAGTGGTTGCGCATGCCAGCAGCAGCGCCATGTAACGGGTGTTCATGTCTGATATGTTGCCGCACTCCGGGATATCCCTCCACGGCTTTCAGGAAGCGCCATGGCCGATGCACGTTTGAAAAACAAATTGGATGCGGGTGAGTTCATCGTGGCACCCGGCGTCTTCGATATGATTTCCACCATGCTGGCCGAACGGGTCGGCTTCGATGCGGTCTATGCCTCGGGTTTTTGGCTGACGGCCTCCTATCTCGGCATTCCGGATGCCGGTCTTGCGACCTACACCGACATGCTCGCGCGAGTCGGCAAGGTCGTCGAAAAATCCTCCGCCCCAGTGATTGCCGATGCCGATACGGGCTTCGGTGGCTTGCTCAACGTGCAGCATACGGTGCGCGGCTACGAGCGAGCGGGCGTGAGTGCCATTCAAATCGAGGATCAGGAGTTTCCCAAGAAGTGCGGTCACACCCCCTACCGTCGCGTTATCCCGATCGAAGACATGGTGGCCAAGATTCGTGTTGCCGTTGCTTCGCGCCAGGACCCGAACTTTCTGGTGATCGCGCGCACCGATGCGCGCACGGGGCTCGGCTTCGATGAGGCGTTGCGGCGTGGCCAAGCCTATGCCGAAGCCGGTGCCGATGTCGTATTCGTCGAGTCGCTGCAATCTGAGGATGAGATGCGGCGCGCCTGCATGGGTATTCGTGCGCCACTGATCGCCAACATGTCTGATGGCGGTAAAACGCCGATTCGCTCCAAGGCGGAGTTGCAGGCGCTGGGTTATCGCATGGCTATCTGGCCCGCGCTGGCTGCTCTTTCGGCGAGCGCAGCCATCGAAGCTGCAATGCGTAATCTCAAAGAAAAGGGCACCAGCGTCTCGCCTGACGTTACCCTTTTCGGTTTTGACGATTTTTGTCGCATGGTCGGCTTCGAAGAAGTCTGGGCTTTCGAGGAGCGTTGGAAAGACGTCCTCGACAAGAGAGCATCCCCGTGATCACGTATGACAATGGCATCCACGCGATCGATGCCGAGTATGTGCGCCCCATGCTCGATGCTGTGCATCTTGTCGTCCATGAGGGACGTGCGGCGTTTGTCGAAACCGGCACCTCTCGCTCGGTACCGCAGCTGCTAGCCGCACTGGATTCTCTGGGATTGTCTCGCGATGCGGTCGACTGGGTATTCATCACGCACGTGCATCTCGATCATGCGGGCGGTGCGGGTCAGCTGTTGCAAGCTTTACCGAATGCGAAAGCCGTACTGCACCCTCGAGGTGCGCCGCACATGATCGATCCACGCAAGCTTGTCGATGCTTCCATCGCTGTCTATGGCGCTGATGCCTTCGACGCGTTGTATGGCGAGATTTTGCCCATTGCGAGCGAGCGCGTCGTGTCGACCGAACCCGGCCAACGTTTTCCTTTGGCAGGTCGCGATTTCGAGATTCTGCATACGCCTGGGCATGCGATGCATCATCAGGTTTTCTTCGACCGCCATGCCAAAGCCGTATTCACCGGCGATACTTTTGGTCTGTCCTATCGAGAATTCGACGTTGATGGCCGTGCATTTGCCTTTCCGACCACGACGCCAACGCAGTTCGACCCCGATCAGCTCATCGATTCGATCCGCCGGATACTCGCCTTGCAGCCGCGGGCGGCCTACTTCACTCATTACGGTGAAGTTCGCGATTTACCACGTCTGGCGGTTGCGCTCGAACGCATGACTCGCGCCTTTGCCGAAGCGGCTATGGATGAGGCGGCCAAGGATGAAGCGACCAACGTCGACGTGGAAAGCGGTCTACGCGACCGACTGCTACGTCGTATCAGTGAGATCCTACACGTTGAGCTACAGGCTCATGGCTGCACGCTGACGACTCAAAGAATCGACGAATTACTGGGTCTCGACATCGGCTTGAATGTCGATGGCCTCATCGCCTGGCTCTCGCGCAATACTGTGACTAGGCAAGCTGTTGCCAACGGAAATGCATCATGACTTTCAAGGCTTATCGCATCCACGAAATCGACAAGAAAATCGTCGCTCGCTTCGAGCAGTTGACGCTTGAAGATCTCGCACAGGGCGAGGTTGTCGTTCGGGTTTTATATTCGGACATCAATTACAAAGATGCTCTGGCGGCGACGGGTGCAGGCAAGATTCTTCGAAAGTATCCGCTCGTGGGTGGTGTGGATCTCGCGGGTGTGGTCGAGTCGTCGGCCGATCCGCGCTGTAAAGTGGGTGATCATGTACTCGTGACCGGTTGCGGTTTGTCCGAGGTGCATGATGGTGGCTATGCGGAGTACGCGCGTCTCAAGGGCGAGTGGGTAATTCCGATGCCGCAAGGTCTCGGTGCGTTCAAGGCCATGGCACTTGGCACGGCAGGCTTCACGGCGGCCTTGGCCATTCATCGCATGGAGCACAACGGTCAAACGCCGGTGAAGGGACCGATTGTCGTGACCGGCGCTACGGGTGGCGTCGGCAGTATCGCGATCGACATGCTCTCGAGCCGAGGTTACGAAGTCATCGCCGTCACCGGCAAGGCGGAGTCGGCCGACTATTTGCGCTCGCTCGGTGCGTCGCAGGTCTTGCTGCGAAAAGAAATCGACTATGGCAAGCGACCCCTCGAAGCGGCGCGCTTCGGCGGCGCCATCGATAACGTGGGTGGTGACACGCTGACCTGGCTCACGCGCACCGTCGACACTTGGGGCAATATCGCCTGCATTGGTCTTGCCGGTGGAGCCGAGCTGCACACGTCGGTGATGCCTTTTATTTTGAGGGGCGTGAATCTGCTTGGCATCAATTCTTCGGCGACTTTGCGCGAGATGCGACTCATTGTGTGGAATCGGATCGCCACCGATCTCAAGCCGCGACATCTCGACAAAATCGTCACGCAGACGATCGACTTCGATTCGCTGCCTGGCGCGTTCCAGTCCTATCTCGACGGTGCGGTGACGGGACGGACGGTGGTCAAGATCGGCAAGTGATGTATTCGTGAGCGAACAAGCTTTTTTGATATCGAGCGCTAGCCGACTCGGGGTGTCGCTTGATGCCACCGCAGCAGCACGACTGCTCCAGCTGCTCGATGAGCTCGAGCGCTGGAACCGCAGTTTCAACCTCACGGCGATCACGCAGCGTGCGCAAATGGTGACGCATCATTTGCTCGACAGTCTGTCGATCGCTCCGTTGTTGCAGGGGGAGCGCATCATCGACATTGGCACCGGTGCGGGCTTCCCTGGCTTGCCTTTAGCGATCATCCAACCCGAGCGACAATTCACATTGCTCGACTCGAATGGCAAGAAGGTGCGCTTCGTAGCTCACGCTGCGCGTACGCTTGGGCTCTCGAATGTGTTGGCCGTACACGCTCGGGCGGAACATTGGCAAGACGAGTACGGTGCGTTTGATACGGTGGTGACGCGCGCCTTTGCACCGTTACCTGAACTGGTTGCGATGGTGCAGGGTTTGTGCGGCCCTAACACACGAGTCCTGGCGATGAAGGGCCGACGCTCTGAGCAGGAGCGCGCTGACTTGCCTCTCGAGTGGGTTATCGAGAAGGACGTCGATCTGACGATACCCGGCCTAGATGAAGAGCGTCACGCGCTCGTCCTTCGGTTAGACTCGTGCCCATGAGCCGCATCATCGCCGTCGCCAACCAGAAGGGTGGCGTCGGCAAGACCACCACCGCCGTGAATTTGGCCGCGTCGCTGGCCGTGACGCGTCGGCGAGTGCTGCTCATCGATCTCGATCCCCAAGGCAACGCCACGATGGGTTGCGGCATCGAAAAGAATCAGATCGAGCGAGGCATTGGCGATGTGCTGATCGGCGCTTGCACAGCACGTGAGGCGATGCTGCGCATCGAAGCTCCGCCGATGGATCTGCTGCCTGCGAACCAAGATCTCACTGCAGCTGAAGTTCAACTGTTGTCTTTGTCGGTAGGGCGTGAGACCAAGTTGCGACAGGCGCTGAAAGC
>CAIVYV010000005.1 GCA_903910215.1 uncultured Pseudomonadota bacterium | reverse complement strand
TCGCGCATCCGAGATGCCATGCGGGTGTACGAAAAGCTCGGCGCGAAGTTCCGTGAGGTTAGCTGCCCGAATCTGCCGCTGTCCGTGCCGACTTACTACGTGGTCGCGCCGGCTGAGTGTTCGTCGAACCTCGCGCGCTTCGATGGCGTGCGTTTCGGTTATCGCTGCGAGTCGCCGAAGAACCTGACCGATCTCTACATGCGTTCGCGCGGCGAAGGCTTCGGTGCCGAGGTCAAGCGTCGCATCATGACGGGCACGTACGTGCTCTCGGCGGGCTACTACGACGCCTACTACCTCAAGGCGCAGCGGGTTCGCCAGTTGATCAGCGCTGATTTCGCGCGCGCTTTCGGCGAGGTCGATCTGCTGCTCGGTCCCACATCTCCGACGCCGGCGTTCGCGATCGGTGCGAAGTGCGACGATCCGATCACGATGTATCTCAACGATATCTATACGATCGGCGCTAACCTCGCGGGCTTGCCCGGCATGTCGCTGCCCTGCGGCTTCGTGGGCGGCTTGCCCGTGGGTCTGCAGCTGATCGGACCGCATTTCTCCGAAGCGCGCATGTTGAATGCGGCACATCGCTACCAACTCGAGACCGACTGGCACTTGCAGGTGCCGGCGGCTTTTGCCTGAGGATCCGCCATGGAATGGGAAACCGTCATCGGCCTCGAAATCCACGCGCAGTTGGCCACGCGCTCGAAGATCTTCTCAGGGTCAGCGACCGCTTACGGCGCCGCGCCCAATACTCAAGCCAATCTCGTTGATCTTGGCTATCCGGGCGTGCTGCCCGTGCTCAATGCCGAGGCGGTGCGCATGGCCGTGCGTTTCGGTCTATCGATCGGCGCGCGGATTGCGCCGCGTTCGGTGTTCGCGCGCAAGAACTATTTCTATCCTGATCTTCCCAAGGGCTATCAGATCAGTCAGTACGAACTGCCGATCGTCGCCGAAGGGTCTATCGACATCGTGCTCGATGACGGCGCGCGTAAGCGCGTCGGCATTACCCGAGCGCATCTCGAAGAGGATGCGGGCAAGTCGCTGCACGAGGGCCTGCCGGGTCACAGCGGCATCGATTTAAATCGAGCGGGAACTCCCTTGATTGAAATCGTCAGCGAGCCGGATCTGCGCTCCGCCAAAGAGGCGGTGGCGTATATGAAAAAGATCCACACGCTCGTGCGCTACCTCGAAATTTGCGACGGCAACATGCAGGAAGGTTCCTTCCGCTGCGATGCCAACGTCTCGGTACGCCCGAAGGGTCAGGAGAAGTTCGGCACACGCGCCGAAATCAAGAATTTGAACTCGTTCCGTTTCGTCGAAAAGGCGATCAATTACGAAATCGAACGCCAGATCGAGCTGATCGAGAGTGGCGGTAAAGTCGTACAGGAAACGCGTCTCTACGATCCCGACAAGGGTGAGACGCGTTCGATGCGTTCGAAAGAGGAAGCGAACGACTACCGTTACTTCCCCGATCCGGATCTGTTGCCTGTGGTGCTCGAAGATGAGCTCATCGAGAAGGTGCGTGCCTCTCTGCCGGAGTTGCCGGATGAGAAAGCGGCGCGTTTCGTTCGCGATTACGGCTTGCCGGAATACGATGCCGGAGTGCTCACGGCCAGTCGCGAGTTCGGTGCCTACTACGAAGATGTGGTCGCCCGAGTCGGCAGTGAGCCGAAGCTCTGTGCCAACTGGGTCATGGGTGATTTGGCCGCCTTCCTCAACAAAGATGGCCTCGAGATCGGTGCATCCAAGGTCGACGCCGCAGCGCTGGCGGGGCTCGTGACCCGCATCGTCGACAACACGATCTCGGGCAAGATCGCCAAGGACGTGTTCGAGGCGATGTGGGCCTCGGGTGAGTCGGCCGACGCCATCATCGAGCAGAAGGGATTGCGTCAGATCACCGACACCGGTGCGATCGAGAAAGCCATCGACGAAGTGATGGCAAAAAATCCGGGACAGCTTGCCGACTACCGCTCGGGTAAAGACAAATTGTTTGGTTTCTTCGTCGGGCAAGTCATGAAGGCCAC
>CAIVYV010000004.1 GCA_903910215.1 uncultured Pseudomonadota bacterium | reverse complement strand
GTGATCCAGGCATCGGCATGATCGACAAGGTCATCATCGCCAATCGCGGCGAAATTGCGCTGCGCGTGCTGCGCGCCTGCCGAGAGCTCGGCATCAAAACCGTGGCTGTGCACTCGACCGCCGACGCCAATCTGAAGCATGTGCTGCTGGCAGACGAGTCGGTCTGCATCGGCCCGCCGCAATCCGCGAAGAGCTACCTCAACATGCCGGCGATCATCGCCGCTGCCGAACTCACCGATGCGGCCGCGATCCATCCGGGTTACGGTTTCCTTTCAGAGAACGCCGACTTCGCCGAACGCGTCGAGAAGAGCGGCTTCACGTTCATCGGCCCGAAGGCCGAGACGATCCGCATGATGGGAGACAAAGTCTCGGCCATCAAAGTGATGAAAGCGCATGGTGTGCCCTGCGTGCCTGGCTCGGGCGAGCCACTGGGTCTCGACAACGAAGAGAACCTGCGCATCGCTAAGGACATCGGCTATCCGGTCATCATCAAGGCCTCTGGCGGTGGCGGCGGGCGCGGCATGCGCGTTGTACACAACCCGGCTGCGCTGGTGCATTCAATTGGCGTGACTCGCTCGGAAGCGCTTGCGGCTTTCGGAAACGATCAGGTCTACATGGAGAAGTTCCTCGAGAAGCCGCGGCATATCGAGTTCCAGGTATTGGCCGATCATCATGGCAATGTCATTCACCTTGGCGAGCGCGACTGCTCGATGCAGCGACGCCATCAGAAAGTGATCGAAGAGGCGCCCGCACCCGGCATCACGTCGGCGCAGCGAGCCAAGATGGGCGAGCGCGTCGTCGAAGCCTGTCGCGCAGTCGGCTATCGCAGCGCAGGCACGCTCGAGTTCTTGTATCAGGATGGCGAGTTCTACTTCATCGAGATGAACACGCGTATCCAGGTCGAGCACCCGGTGACGGAAATCATCACGGGCATCGATCTGGTCAAAGCGCAGTTGCGGATTGCCTCGGGCGAGGCACTGCCTTGGAAGCAGGACGACATCGTGCTGCGCGGGCACGCGATCGAGTGCCGCATCAACGCCGAGGATGCCAAAACGTTCATGCCCTCACCGGGCCCCGTTCGTCTTTGGCACGCGCCGGGCGGCCCGGGCATTCGCGTGGATAGCCACATGTACTCCGGCTATAGCGTGCCGCCACACTACGATTCGCTGATCGCCAAACTGATCTCCTACGGGGAAGATCGCGATGTTGCCATCGCACGCATGCGCAATGCGCTCGCGGAAATGGTGGTCGAAGGCATCAAAACGAATGCGGCGCTGCATCAAGAAATCTTGGCGCATGCAGCATTCGCGCAAGGCGGCCTCGACATCCACTATCTCGAGCGCCGACTCGGCCTCAAATAAATCACCCGTGCCTCAGCTTGCGATCACGCTCGATCTAGACGGGCTCGACGCCGAGCTCGTAGAAGAAGTCTGCTTCGAATCGGGCGCCGTTTCGGTCGTTCTGACCGATCAACGTGACGATGCGATACTCGAACCCGCCCCAGGTGAAGTGCGTCTCTGGCCCGCCACGCGTTTGCAGGCGATTTTCATGGGCTCGATCGATGATGCCGCGACCATCGATACCTTTTGCGAACAGCTCTGCAACACCTTCAGCATCGAGCGAGCGCGCTTGACGATCGCAGCTATCGAAGAGAAGGCTTGGGAGCGCGAATGGCTGCGGGACTTTCATCCGCTGCAATTTGGTCGGCATCTGTGGATCTGCCCGACGCATGCGACAGTCGAGGCTGAGGACGCGGTCGTGGTAACGCTCGACCCTGGTCTTGCCTTCGGTACCGGCACTCATCCCACCACGCGCTTGTGCCTCGAGTTTCTCGACTCGTTGTTTACGGGCAAAGCGCTGCTGTCTGATCACGAGCTCGTGGTCGATTACGGTTGTGGTTCAGGCGTTCTCGCCATCGCCGCACTGCGCTTAGGTGCGCGCGCGGCCTATGCACACGACATCGACCCGCAAGCACTGATCGCGAGTGGCGATAACGCAACACTGAACGGCGTGGCCGACGCCCTGCACTGCGTCGCATCAAGCGACGAACTCTCGGCTCTCGTAGCAGCTCGAGGCGGCGCAAAGATCGTTCTGGCCAATATTTTGTCCGGGCCTCTGTGCGAATTAGCACCCCGGCTTACGGCGCTGCTCTCTGACGATGGAGTTCTCGTACTAGCAGGGCTACTCGACGAGCAAGCCGACGAGGTCATCCGTGCTTACTCGGCACTCCTACCTTTGAGTCGCTGGCGAACGCTCGACGGCTGGACTTGCCTCGCTGGTCGGCGCCGTGGATAACGAAGCCACTCAGGGCGCCTTCCAAATCGGCCGCTGGAGTATCAAGGCGCCCGCGGTGCTCGCTCCAATGGCTGGCATCACCGATCGGCCTTTTCGCATTCTCGCGCGGCGCTTGGGCGCCGCGATGGCGGCCTCGGAGATGATCACCTCCGACACGCGTCTTTGGAGCTCACGCAAGTCTCGTCAAAGAATGAATCACGAGGGTGAGCCCGAGCCGCGTATCGTGCAACTGGCCGGCGCAGAGCCCGCCGCACTCGCTGAAGCAGCACGTCGAAACGTGGACCTCGGTGCGCAAATCATCGACATCAATATGGGCTGCCCTGCCAAGAAAGTTTGTAATCGCTTGTGCGGTTCGGCGCTGATGCAGGATGAGCCACTGATCGCTCAGATACTCGAGGCGGTCGTTTCGGCGGTCAGTCCCTCCGGTATTCCCGTTACGCTCAAAACTCGCACCGGCTGGGATCGTGAACATCGCAATGGACCGAGCGTTGCGCGTATCGCAGAGGCGAGCGGCATCGCAGCGCTCGCCATCCACGGCCGTACCCGCGCGGACTTCTACGAGGGGTCAGCCGAATACGACACCATCAGCGCGATCCGCTCAGGTGTGCGTATTCCAGTGTTGGCTAATGGCGACATCGATTCCGCCGAGAAGGCCCAGTCGGTTCTCGCTCGCACCCAGGCCTCTGGCGTCATGATCGGCAGAGCCGCACACGGCGCACCGTGGATTTTTCGCGACATCAACGGCCTACTGACGAACGGCACCAAACCCGCCCCGCTCTCGCGCCAGCAACTGCGTGATATAGTTCTTGGGCATTTGCAGGATATCTATGCCTTCCACGGCGAAGAATCCGGCCTGCGAATCGCCCGCAAACACCTCGGCTGGTATTCCCGGCTGCTCGATGAACCCGCCGCGGCTCGCGCCCGGTTCATGGCAGCCGAATCGACGTCGCTGCAGTTCGCGTGTGCGCAGGAATATTTTGATCTCTGGAGCGCCGATGACAGCGGACAACTCGACGGGCGGTGACCTTCTTCTGCGCGATCACACCGAGCGCGCACTCGAACACTACCTCAAGTCCCTCGACGGCCATCACACCTCGGGTCTCTACGATCTGGTGCTGCGCGAAGTCGAAGAGCCTTTATTTCGAGTCGTGCTTAAGCACGCCGACGGCAACCAGACTCGTGCTGCCGATCTGCTCGGCATCAATCGCGCCACGTTGCGCCGCAAACTTCGTGAATTCGGTCTCACAGCGAACTAACCCATGCCTGTCACCATTCGTCGAGCTCTCATCTCCGTTTCCGACAAGTCCGGTGTCGTCGAGTTTGCCAAGGCACTCGCCGATCGCGGCGTCGAAATTCTCTCCACGGGCGGCACGGCAAGACTGCTGACCGAGCAAGGCATTGCCGTCAAAGAAGTCGCTCAGCACACCGGTTTCCCTGAAATCATGGACGGGCGCGTCAAGACGCTACACCCCAAGATTCACGGCGGTTTACTCGGCCGTCGCGGCGTCGACGAAAGCGTGATGGCGCTGCACGGTATCGATCGCATCGATCTGCTGGCCGTCAACCTATATCCCTTCGCAGAAACGGTCGCACGGCCAGTCTGCACTTACTCCGAAGCGATCGAGAATATCGATATCGGCGGACCGGCCATGGTGCGTGCAGCCTCTAAGAATCATGACGCCGTGACGGTACTCGTGGATCCGCAAGACTATGCCGCGGTTCTCGAGGCCCTCGCCGCAAACGAGGGCGCGACGACGCCGGAGCTGCGCGCATGGCTCGCCGCCAAAGCCTTTGCACACACCGCACGCTACGACTCGATGGTCGCGAGCTATCTGCAAAGACGTAGCCCCGCACCCGGCGCCGGTTTCCCGCAATCACTGCCGCTGGTTTACGAAAAAGTACAGGACCTGCGCTACGGGGAGAACCCGCATCAGAAGGCCGCCTTCTATCGCGAGGTCACCCCGCGCGCCGCATCGGTTGCCAGCAGCACCCTGCTACAGGGCAAGGAACTCTCGTTCAATAATATCGCCGATGCCGATACGGCCATCGAGTGCGTCCGCCAATTCAGCACACCCGCCTGCGTCATCGTCAAACACGCCAATCCCTGCGGCGTCGCGACAGCCGGTACGCTACTTGAGGCTTATGAAAAGGCGTTCCGCACGGATCCGACCTCGGCCTTCGGCGGCATCATCGCGTTCAATCAACCGCTCGATGCACAGCTGGCAGCCGCCATCGTCGGCAAACAATTCGTCGAAGTGATCGCAGCACCGCAAGTGACGCCAGATGCTCGTGCCGTCCTTGCAGGCAAACCGAACGTACGCGTACTGGAACTTGGCAGCATGCCGCGCGATGTCGGCGCCGAGTTCGAATATCGCAGCGTGGCGGGCGGCTTGCTCGCGCAGTCGCGTGACCTTGGCATGGTCACGCGCAGCGACCTGAAAGTCGTGACTCGTCGGCAACCGACGGAGCATGAGCTCGACGATCTGCTCTTCGCATGGCAGGTCTGCAAATTCGTCAAATCGAATGCGATCGTCTATGTCCGTGATCGCTCCACCGTCGGTGTTGGTGCGGGTCAAATGAGTCGCGTGTATTCCAGTCGGGTCGCGGCCATGAAGGCTGCCGACGAAAAACTCGAGGTCAAAGGTGCCGTGATGGCATCAGACGCGTTCTTCCCTTTCCGCGATGGCCTCGATGTAGCCGCCGAATACGGCATCGCTGCCGTCATTCAGCCGGGCGGCAGCTTGCGTGACGCCGAAGTGATCGCCGCCGCCGACGAACATGGCATGACCATGGTCTTCACCGGCATGCGCCATTTCCGTCACTGAGGTATCGCGCGATGAAGGTGCTGATCGTCGGCAGTGGCGGACGCGAACATGCGCTCGCTTGGAAATGCGCACAATCGTCGCGAGTCACTGAGGTCTTGGTTGCGCCGGGCAATGCGGGTACGTCTCGTGAGCCCAAACTACGCAATGTCGCCGTTGCAGTCGATGATGTCGCAGGACTGGTGGCGCTCGCGCAGCGAGAGGCAATCGATCTCACTATCATCGGCCCTGAGGCACCGCTTGTACTCGGCGTCGTCGATGCCTTCGAAGCCGCAGGCTTGCGTTGCTTCGGGCCACATCGCGCACCCGCGCAGCTCGAAGGATCAAAAGCTTTCACCAAAGAATTCTTGCGGCGCCACGGCATCCCGACGGCCGCTTACGCGACGTTCACGGCAGACACCTTCGACGCCAACTGGGTGCGTCAGCAGCGCAGTCCGATCGTTGTCAAAGCGAGCGGTCTCGCCGCAGGCAAGGGCGTCATCATCGCTGCCACCGCCGACGAAGCGATCGAGGCAGCGCAATCGATGTTCGAAGGCCAGTTTGGCGGCGCCGGTACCGAGGTCGTCATCGAAGAATTCTTGCCGGGCGAAGAGGCCAGCTTCATCGTGATCGCCGACGGCGTGCACGCTTTGCCTTTCGCAACCTCACAGGATCACAAGCGCATCGGTGATGGTGACACCGGCCCGAACACCGGCGGCATGGGCGCTTATTCGCCAGCGCCTGTCGTCACACCCGAAATGCATCAGCGCATCATGCGCGAGGTGATTGAACCCACGATCGCGGGGCTCGCTGCTGATGGCATGCCTTATACGGGCTTTTTGTATGCGGGCATCATGATCCACCCCGACGGCACGCCGAACGTACTCGAGTTCAACTGCCGCTTCGGCGATCCCGAAACGCAACCCATCATGATGCGCTTGAACTCAGATCTACCGGCGCTATGCGAAGCGGCACTCGACGGGCGTCTCGATCAGGTGTCGATGGATTGGGATCCGCGCGCTGCCCTCGGAGTCGTGCTCGCCGCAGGCGGCTATCCGGACGACGTTCACAAAGGCGATGTGATTAACGGACTTGATGCCGCTGCGACACTTCCAGGCAAAGTATTTCATGCTGGCACCTCGTTACGTGACGAGGCCGTTGTGACCGCCGGCGGTCGCGTGTTGTGCGCAGTGGGCCTTGGCAGCACGGTTTCAGCGGCCCAGAAAGCCGCTTATCAATTGGTCGATGCGATCAGCTGGGAAGGCATGCAATGCCGGCGCGACATCGGTTATCGCGCGATCGCCCGCGAGCAGCACTGACAGCACTGCCCGCGGGCTATTCAACTTAGCGCTTCATCGCCTCGAAGAACTCCGAATTCGTCTTCGTGTCCTTCATCTTGTCGAGCAGGAACTCGATGGCGGCGAGCTCGTCCATCGGGTGGAGCAGCTTGCGCAGGATCCACATCTTGGCGAGTTCACCCGGATCGGTGATGAGGTCTTCCTTGCGCGTGCCGGAACGATTGATGTTGATGGCCGGGAAGACACGCTTCTCGGCAATACGACGATCAAGGTGGATTTCGCTGTTACCCGTGCCCTTGAACTCTTCGTAAATCACATCGTCCATCTTCGAGCCGGTATCGATGAGCGCGGTCGCGAGAATTGTCAGCGAGCCACCCTCTTCGATGTTGCGTGCCGCGCCGAAGAATCGCTTCGGACGCTGCAGCGCATTGGCATCGACACCACCGGTGAGCACCTTGCCGGAACTCGGCACGACCGTGTTATAGGCGCGCGCCAAGCGCGTGATCGAGTCGAGCAGGATCACCACGTCCTTCTTGTGCTCGACAAGACGCTTAGCCTTCTCGATCACCATTTCGGCGACTTGCACGTGACGTGCGGCCGGTTCGTCGAAGGTGGATGACACCACTTCGCCTTTGACCGTGCGCTGCATCTCGGTGACTTCTTCCGGTCGCTCGTCGATGAGCAACACGATCAGATACACCTCAGGATGATTGGCCGTGATGGCCGTTGCGATGTTCTGCAACAGCATCGTTTTACCGGCCTTCGGCGGCGAAACGATCAGACCACGCTGGCCTTTGCCGATCGGCGCGCACAGATCGATCGCACGTGCCGTGAGATCTTCCGTCGAGCCGTTGCCGCGCTCAAGCTTCAAACGCTTGGTCGGATGCAGCGGGGTCAGATTTTCGAACAACACCTTATTGCGTGCGTTCTCCGGCGAATCAAAGTTGATCTCGCCGACCTTCAGCAACGCAAAGTATCGCTCGCCATCCTTGGGAGGACGGATGAGACCCGAGATGCTGTCACCGGTGCGCAGATTGAAGCGACGGATCTGCGCCGGGCTGATGTAGATATCATCGGGACCGGCGAGATAAGACCCATCCGCCGAACGCAGGAAGCCAAAGCCATCCTGCAGAATCTCGAGCACGCCGTCGCCGTAGATGTCCTCGCCCTTGCGAGCATGGGCCTTCAGCAAACTGAAGATGATGTCCTGCTTGCGCGAGCGCGCCATGTTCTCGACGCCGAGCGCAGCGGCCATTTCCACCAGCTTGCTGATGGGCATCGCCTTCAACGTCGTCAAGTTCATCGACTTGCGTGACGCAGCGAGCTCCTCCGGGCTGATGATTTCCGCGTCGTCACCGGAATCGATGAACGGCGCGTGATCCATCGGCATCTCGTCGTGCATCGGGCCACCGACGTTACCGTGACGCGGCCCGCGATTCGGGTCTCGATTACCGCCGTGTCGCGGCTTCTGGCGACGCGGACCGCCACCCCCCTGACCACCCCCTAGGTAACCGCCTCTCACAGGTGGCTATCCAGAAACGCCGCCAGTTGCGAGCGCGACACCGCACCCACTTTCTGCGCCTCGACGGTCCCGTTCTTGAACAGAATGAGCGTCGGGATGCCGCGGATACCGTACTTCGGCGGCGTCTGCGGGTTGTGGTCGATGTTCAACTTGGCGACGCGAACACGATCGGCGTATTCGCCCGACAGCTCGTCGAGGATCGGCGCGATCATCTTGCAGGGACCACACCACTCGGCCCAAAAGTCGAGTAGTACGGGCTTGTCGGACTTCAAAACGTCATCAGCAAAGGTGGCATCGCTGGTATTGATGATGTGAGGGCTGCTCACGCGGGTAAACCTCCAGTTGGAGTGAACTAAACAAGTTGAGATGAGGGAAATCGGGGAGTTTGCGAGCCCGTGGCTGAACGCCGTGTCGGGGGGCCGTCAAACGGTTACACTAGGCCGTGTCGATTTTTTGGGTTGCCTCTGGAAGGACCAGAAAATTGTATGGATGTGAACTGGGGCTATTGCCGTAAACCGTGGGCAGAACGCCCTTATGGGACGCTTTTGTAGCCAATTCTCGTCCCGTTTGCAAGCATCCCCTGTCTACTCGCTTCGATCCAATACGAACTAATGTCCGAAAACCATCTATCCGATCTCACCTTTTCCTCCCTCGATCTCGTTCCTGACCTGATGCGTGGCATCGAGGAAGCCGGTTTCACCCGCTGCACCCCGATCCAAGCACAGACCTTGCCCTTCGCTCTAGCCGGCCGCGACGTGGCGGGCCAGGCGCAGACAGGCACCGGAAAAACGGCGGCGTTCCTCGTGGGCCTGTTCCAGAACTTACTGAAACACCCCGCCTCGCCCACTCGCGGCGCAACTGCGATCCGCGCATTGATCATCGCGCCGACACGCGAGCTCGCCATCCAGATTCACCAGGACGCGATACAGCTCGGTCAACACACGGGGCTGCGCATCGCCGTGGTTTATGGTGGCGTGGATTACGAGAAGCAGCGCCGTGACCTCGAGGGCGGTGTCGATGTCTTGATCGGCACGCCGGGACGCATCATCGATTACTTCAAGCAGCACGTCTTCGAACTGCGCGAAGCACAGGCCGTCGTGCTCGACGAAGCCGATCGCATGTTCGATCTCGGCTTCATCGCCGACATCCGCTACATGCTGCGTCGCCTGCCGCCACCCGATCGCCGGCAATCGATGCTGTTTTCGGCAACGCTGTCACAGCGCGTGCTCGAACTCGCCTACGAACACATGAACGATCCGGCGCTCGTGCGCATCGAGCCTGAAAAAATCACGGCCGATCGCGTTCGACAGGTGATGTATTACCCGGCGATGGAAGAAAAAGTTCCACTCCTCGTCGGCTTACTGCGCAAGATGGATCCGCATCGCACCATGGTCTTCGTCAACACGAAGCGCGTAGCCGAGAAACTCGAAGACACACTGCAGGCCAACGGCATTCAGGCGCAGGCACTCTCGGGCGATGTCCCACAGAAAAAGCGCATGCGCTTTCTGCAAGACTTCCACGACGGCAAACTCGCCGTACTGATCGCGACCGATGTGGCCTCGCGCGGCCTACACATTCCGGAAGTCAGCCACGTCTTCAACTTCGATCTGCCGCAGGACTGCGCAGACTATGTCCACCGCATCGGCCGCACCGCTCGCGCGGGTGCCGAAGGCGATGCGATCAGCTTCGCGTGTGAGGAATACGCTGTCGCACTGCCGGACATCGAAAAATACATCGGCCGCAAAATTCCCTTCGAGCCGATCAGTGTCGACATGTTGCCGGAGATCACCTGGCCTCCGCGTCGCCCGAGCCCTGAAGGCGCACACCGTGGCCCTCGTCGCGGCGGGTCTGGCGGTGGCGGCGGTGGTGGACAGCGCGGCGGTCCGCGCCGTAGCGGCGGCGGCGGTCGAGGCGGTCGACGCTAAAGCAGTTCGACCACCGCATCGATCGCGGTGAATTCCTCATGCAAATGAGGATCACGCGAGGTGTCGGGTCTTCGCACGCCGTAGACCCAGCGCACTTGCGCCAGGATGGCTGCATGCAACACCGCCTTACTGTCGTCCGCAAACAAGCTGCGCGCAGGATCGAAGCCCACTTGCGCTTGGGCCGCACGCCAAAATGCCTGATCTTCCTTGGGCGCACCGAATCCGTGGGACGTATAGGCCGCATCCAGAAAATCGAGCACGCCCGTTTGTTCGTGTTTGATTTGCAAGATCGTCGGATGCGAGTTCGTCAGCAGCACCAGACGCTTGCCGCGCAGCCGCAATTCCTCGAGGAAACGTCGCGCACCGGGCAACCAGGCAACTCGACCAGCCTCCTCGCGATGTACGGCCGCAATATCGATATCGAGCTGTTCGCTCCAATAGTCGATCGAATACCACTGCAGCGTACCTTGCACCCTATGAAATCGCGGCGCGAGTACGGCGTGGGTTTCGGCGAGCGAGAGCCCTTCTCGCTCTGCGTAGATTTCCGGCACACGTGCGAGCCAGATGTAGTTGTCGAAGGCGAGATCGAGCAAGGTACCGTCGAGATCGAGCAGCACCGTATCGATGGCAGACCAGTCCGGAGCATCGGCAGCGAGGATATCCATGCCGGTATGATACCCGCCGGATGATCGCTGACCTGCACCTTCACAGTCACCACTCCGACGGCGTGCTCGCGCCGGCGGCGCTCATGCAGTTGGTCGCTGCACAAGGCGTCACACTCGCTGCTCTCACCGATCACGACACCGTACGCGGCTGTCCCGAGGCGGCGCAGACCTGTGCCGACCTCGGCATCGGGTTCGTGCCGGGGGTGGAGATCACCGCCGGCTGGCAGGGCCAGGAGCTACACGTGCTCGGCCTCGGCATCAACCCCGGCAGCGAGGCGCTCCAGGCGCATCTGTCGACCGTGCAGCAATTGCGTCATGCGCGTTTGATCGAGATCGGTCGCAGGCTAGAGCGTAAAAAACAACTCGTCGTCGGTGAGGCGATCGAGGAGCTTTGCAGAACCCATGACAGCCCGACACGGCTGC
>CAIVYV010000003.1 GCA_903910215.1 uncultured Pseudomonadota bacterium | reverse complement strand
CCGCAATCAGTTCCGCCGGTCCACCGCAATAGCCGATGCGCCAACCCGTCATGGCGTGACTCTTGGAGACGCCGTTGATGGTCACCGTTCGCTCGTAGAGCGCAGGTATGACTTCGGCCAAGGTCGAGAAAGGTTCGTCGGCCCACCAGATCTTTTCGTACATGTCGTCGGTGCCGATGACGACGCGCGGATGCTCGAGCAGCACCTCGCCGAGTTCTTGCCACTCGCGCCGCAGGTACGCGGCGCCCGTCGGGTTGCACGGTGAGTTGATGAGCAGCAAGCGAGTCTTGGGTGTGATCGCCGCCGCCAGTTGCCTTGCGGTCATCTTGTAGCCGCTGTCAGCCTTGGTCTGCACGATCACGGGCGTCGCATCGGCGAGGCGCACCATGTCGGGATACGACACCCAATAGGGTGCCGGGATGACAACCTCGTCCTCGGGGTCGAGCAGTGCGAGGCAGAGGTTGAACAGGCTTTGCTTGGCGCCCGTACTGACCAAGATCTGCTTGCGCTCGTAGCGGAGATGATTGTCGCGCGCGAATTTGGCGCGGATGGCATCCTTCAGTTCGGGCGTGCCGCCGACATCGGTGTAGCGGGTGTGTCCCTCGCGGATGGCGGCGACACCCGCCTCGGCGATGTGCGCGGGCGTATCGAAATCGGGCTCGCCCGCCGTCAGACTGATGATGTCGCGTCCAGCCGCACGCAGCGCCGCTGCGCGAGCGGTGGCGGCCATCGTGGGCGAGGGTTTGACGCGTTTTACGCGCCGGGAGACTAGGGAGGACACGCCGTTTATATTACGGGAACTCATGAGCGCCTTTCGTCTCCATTCGCACTACTCACCGGCCGGTGACCAGCCCACGGCGATTGCCGGGCTCGTCGAAGGTTTGCAGACTGGCCTTGCACATCAAACCTTGCTCGGCGTCACGGGCAGCGGCAAGACCTTCACGATCGCCAATGTGATCGCTGCGGTACAACGACCGACGCTCGTGCTCGCCCACAACAAGACTCTAGCCGCGCAGTTGTACGGCGAGTTCCGCGAGTTCTTTCCGGACAACGCGGTCGAATATTTCGTTTCGTATTACGACTATTACCAGCCCGAGGCTTACGTGCCCTCGAGCGACACCTTCATCGAGAAGGACGCCTCGATCAACGAACACATCGAGCAGATGCGCTTATCGGCAACCAAGGCGCTGCTCGAGAGGCCCGACGCCATCATCGTGGCGACGGTATCGTCGATTTACGGTCTCGGCGATCCGCAGGCTTATCTCGCGATGGTGTTGCACCTCGTTCGTGGTGAGATCCTCGATCAGCGCAAGTTGCTGCGGCGCTTGGCCGATATGCAGTACACCCGCAACGAGATCGATTTCACCCAAGGCACGTTTCGGGTACGCGGCGACATCGTCGACATCTTTCCGGCCGAGTCCGAGCGCGAGGCGCTGCGGGTCGAGTTGTTCGATGAAACGATCGAGGCCTTGTCAGTGTTTGATCCGCTCACGGGCGAGGTCAAGCGTAAGGTGCCGCGCTTCACGGTGTATCCGGGTACGCATTTCGTTACTCCCAAAGAACGCTTGATCGGGGCGATCGACAAGATTCGCGAGGAGTTGCACGATCGGCTTATCGAGTTGCGATCGCTCGACAAGCTGGTCGAAGCGCAACGACTCGAGCAGCGCACGATGTTTGATCTCGAAATGATGAAAGAGGTCGGCTATTGCGCCGGCATCGAGAACTACTCTCGCTATCTCTCGGGTCGCGAAGCCGGTGAACCGCCACCTTGCCTGTATGACTATTTGCCGCCGAACGCCTTGCTCGTCGTCGATGAGAGTCATCAAACCTTGCCGCAGCTCGGCGCGATGTTTAAAGGCGATCGTTCACGAAAAGAAACCTTGGTGGAATACGGCTTTCGCTTGCCATCGGCGCTCGATAATCGACCACTCAAATTCGAGGAGTGGGAGCGGATTTCGCCGCAGATGATCTTTGTATCGGCCACACCCGGTGACTACGAAGCGCGCCATGCGTCGCAGACGGTCGAACAAGTCGTACGTCCGACCGGTTTGCTCGATCCTGAGGTCGAGGTTCGACCGGTGCGCACCCAGGTCGATGACGTACTCTCGGAAATCCAGCAGTGCGTCTCTCGCGGCGAGCGCGTATTGATCACGACGCTCACCAAGCGCATGTCGGAAGATCTGACGGAGTATCTCGAAGAGCACGGCGTCAAGGTTCGCTATCTGCACTCGGACATCGAGACCGTTGAGCGCAGCGAGATCATTCGCGATCT
>CAIVYV010000002.1 GCA_903910215.1 uncultured Pseudomonadota bacterium | reverse complement strand
TCGACGCCATTGGCAATCAACAAATCGCGGATCATGTTGCATTGCGCAAGTACATCGGGACGCAAATTGGGTGAGCCCGGCCACCAGCCGATTCGGCGGCCCTTCAAGACAGCGGCGCGGGCAGTCAAAACCGGCGCAACATCGAAGGCTTGGTCGAACAAAATCGTCGCCACGGCTGCGACATCAGCGACATTACGACCCATGGGTCCCGCCACATCTTGTCGAGGTGACAGCGGTATCACGCCGCGGCCGCTGACCCGAGTCTGCGTCGGCTTGAAACCGACGATGCCATTGAGTGCAGCTGGCGACAAAATAGAACCGTCCGTTTCGGTGCCGATGGCTACCGCGCAAAAACTGCGCGCGGCTGCCGTCGCCGAACCTGAACTCGACCCTGACGGATTGCGCTTGGGATCATAGGCATTACCTGTCTGCCCGCCGACGGCGCTCCAACCACTCATGGAGCGCGTGGAGCGGAAGTTCGCCCACTCGCTAAGATTGGTCTTGCCGAGAATCACCGCACCCGCGGCACGTAATCGCACGACGAGATCGGCATCTCGGGTTGCCTGCGAACGAGCGAGAGCGAGCGAACCTGCGGTCGTCGGCATCGGGTCGATCGACTCGATATTGTCTTTGAGCAGGATGGGCACGCCATGCAGTGCACCGCGGCTGCGACCCGTATGTCGCTCCAAATCCAGCACGCGTGCTGTCTCGATCGCTCTCGGGTTGACGGCGATGACCGACCTGAAGAGAGCGTCTTCGCGCTCGATGCGAGCGAGGTACCCGGCGACGATTGCTTCGCTACTAAAGCCTTTCGCGAAAAGCTCTTGCAGCGCCGTAATCGACAGCTCGGTTGGCTCGACGTCGGTCTTGATCTTGAAAGTATTTGCCTGCGCACGTTCGAAATTGTGCGCGATCGCAGCCGCGACGCCTAAGGAGGCGAGGCGACCCATGAATTGTCTGCGACGCATCGGATCAGTCTCCGCTCGAGAGGTTTGCCGAGGGCAGTTGGCGCAGCGTGTCTTCGATCCAACGCTGCGCTTCCTCGTTGATCTCGCGCGGATCGCGGCCGGCAGTCACGATCGGTGCGCCGATGATGACGCGGATCGTCCCGGGCTTTTTCAGCAAACCGCGACGTGCCCAGTAGTGCCCCGCATCGTGCGCGACCGGTACGATCAGATAACCACTGCGACTCGCTAGTAGCGCACCGCTGACACCGTAGCGACGGGTCTCACCCGCCGCGACTCGGGTACCTTCCGGGAAGATCAGAATCGACAATCCTTCGCGCAGTCTGATGGTGCCACGCTGCACGACTTGATTGACAGCTGAGGCGCCTGCGCCACGATCGACCGGGATCGATCTCAACAAAGCGAGACCCCAGCCGAAGAAAGGGATGTACATCAACTCGCGTTTGAGCACGATGACTTTGGGCGGACCGAGTAAAAATTGCGCGAAAGTCTCCCAGGCCGAGGAATGTTTCCAATAGGCGATGTGCGGCTCGGCGGGGATATTTTCGAGGCCGCTGACTTCGAAACGTAGATCGCAGATCAGGCGCAATCCGTCGAGCATGCGCTGTCCATACCAACGGACGAAATCAAATCGTCGTCGTATCGAAACGAAAGGCGCTGCGATGACGAAGATGACCGCGTAGAGCAGCGTCCACGCAAACATGAAAACGGTGAAGATGAGCGAGCGGAGCGCGATCATCCTGGCAAACGCGACAAGTCGGCAACGCCGGAGAACAGCGTTCTGACGCGGTTCACGAGGGCGAGCCGATTGGCACGCAAGGCCGCATCCGGGTCATTCACCATCACATCGTTGAAGAAGGCGTCGATCGTTGGACGCAAGCTGGCCAGCAAGGTCAGCGCGGCATCGTATTCGGTACGACGCAGATGCGTATCGACGGAAGAGGCAATTGCATCGAGAGCAGCAGCTAACGCGCGTTCGGCGGGCTCACGCAGTAAGGCGGCATCAATACTTGTCGATAGCGTGCCCGTTTCCGTTTTCTTGAGGATGTTGGCGATACGCTTGTTGGCAGCGGCAAGACTCTCCGCTTCTGGCAATTCGCGGAACCGGCGCAAGGCCTCGAGTCGCGATTGGATGTTGCCTGGTTTCGTGGAGCCGGTGGCTTGCACGGCATCGAACGCTTCGCTGCCGTGGCCTGCTTCGAGTTGGATCGCGCGCAGTCGATCCATCATGAAACCCAAGACCTCGCTTTGCGTATCGGGCGTACTGACCGGTTGCAGCGCCACTGCCTGCGCAACGAGATCGGCCAAATCGAGGTCGAGACGCCGTTCAAGCAAAATTCGCAGTACGCCAATCGCAGCACGGCGCAACGCGAAAGGATCCTTCGTGCCACTCGGCTTTTGACCGATACCAAAAATGCCTGCGAGCGTGTCGAGCTTGTCGGCCAACGCCACGGCGATACCACTTGCGGTCGAAGGCAACTCGTCGCCAGCGCCGCGCGGCAGATAATGTTCGCGGATAGCGCTCGCCACTTCGGCAGGCTCTCCATCGGCGGCAGCGTAGTTGGCGCCTGTGATGCCTTGCAGCTCCGGAAACTCGCCGACCATCGCGGAGAGCAGATCACATTTGGAGAGTTCGGCTGCTTGCATCGCCAAAGTCGATTGACCGCCGACGAGCGGGGCGATCTGACTCGCGAGACTCGCGATGCGGCGAACTTTGTCACCGATCGAACCGAGCTTGGCTTGGAAGGTGACGCGGTCTAAGCCGTCGCGCCAGCCGCGCAATGGGGCCCGCCGATCTTGTCGCTGGAAGAACGCAGCATCCGACAAGCGTGGGCGGACGACGCGTTCGTTGCCTTCGCGCACTCGCGAGGGATCGCGGCTGTCGATATTGCTGATGGTGATGAAGTAAGGAGAGAGCTTTCCGGCCGCATCTTCCACGGGAAAATAGCGTTGGTGTTCCTGCAGCGTGGAGATCAGCACTTCGCGCGGCAGTTCCAGAAACTCATCGTCGAAGCGACCTTCGACTGGCACCGGCCACTCGACCAACGCAGTGACTTCATCGAGTAGCGCATCGTCGAAGACGGCTCGACCGCCGAGACGTAAGGCTGCGGATTCGACTTGTTCACGGATACGTTCGCGACGTTCATTGAAATGTGCAATCACATGACCGGAGCTGCGTAATACGTCGGCGTAATCAGCCGGTGTCGGTAACGACAATTCGCCGGGCGCATGAAAGCGATGGCCACGCGTGGTGCTGCCGGCTCGGGTATCGAGCAGCGTAGCGTCGAGCACTTCGTCGCCGAAGCGCAGCACGACCCAGTGCACGGGGCGAACGAACTCGGCTTGGCTTGCACCCCAACGCATACGTTTCGGAATTGGCAAGGCGTCGAGCGCGGTTTGCACGATCGCTGCGAGCAAAGAGGGTGTCGGCGCACCCGGCTTACTACCCTCGAAGTAGAGGAACTCGCGCTTGCCCTCGGTGATACGGCCCAATGAGCCAATATCGACGCCGCAGGATTCGGCGAAAGCGGTGGCCGCTCGAGTCGGCTGACCGGTCTTGTCGAAAGCAGCCGATACCGGCGGACCGCGACGCTTCAATAATTGTTCGGGTTGCTGCTCGGCGAGATCTCGCACGAGCACAGCGAGCCGTCGCGGTGCGGCATATGAGACGAGATCGCCGTGCGGAAGACCGGCACTGGCCAAGCCGTTGCGGATCCCTTCCGACAGCGCCCGCTCGAGTTCGGGCAACGCGACCGGCGGCAATTCTTCGGTGCCAAGTTCGAAGAGAAAATCGCGGGTGTTCATCGCGAAGCCTCCTTGCCGGCATAGCCCATTGGGAAGCCGAGCGCTTCGCGACTCTCGTAATAGGCTTGTGCGACACCACGAGCGAGGGTACGGACCCGCAGGATGAATCTTTGACGCTCAGTCACCGAAATCGCGCGACGAGCATCCAGCAAATTGAAGGTGTGCGAAGCTTTGAGAACTTGCTCGTAAGCCGGCAGCGCGAGCTTGGCTTCGAGCAAACGTTGGCACGCGGCTTCGTGTTCGTCGAAATGACGGAACAGCGAGGTCGTATCCGCGTGTTCGAAGTTGTAGGCGGACTGCTCCACCTCGTTTTGGTGGTACACGTCGCGATACGTGACTTTGCCACGTGGACCATTGGTCCAAACGATGTCGAAAACGCTGTCGACACCTTGTAAATACATGGCAAGGCGTTCGAGTCCGTAGGTGATTTCGCCCGTGACCGGACGACAATCGATACCACCCACTTGTTGGAAGTAGGTGAATTGCGTGACTTCCATGCCGTTCAGCCACACTTCCCAACCGAGACCCCAGGCACCGAGTGTGGGTGATTCCCAGTTGTCTTCGACGAAGCGGATATCGTGGGTGAGAGGATCGAAACCCAACATCTTCAACGATCCGACATATTTATCGAGGATGTCGAGCGGTGAGGGCTTCAGTACCACCTGGAACTGGTAGTAACGCTGCAAGCGAAACGGGTTATCGCCATAGCGACCGTCGGTCGGCCGGCGCGAGGGCTGTACATAGGCGGCACTCCAGGGTTCCGGGCCGATTGAGCGCAGGAAGGTGGCCGTGTGAAAAGTCCCCGCCCCCATCTCCATGTCGTAGGGTTGCAGAATGACGCAGCCCTGGTCCGACCAGTACTGCTGCAGGGCAAAAATCAGTTCTTGAAAAGTGCGAGACATGGCACCGGTGGCTGGCAGCGTTGAAGGCTCGAATTGGCGCGCAAGTATAGCCCTGTCGATCATTCGAACTGATTGGGCTTAGTCTTAGGCTTCCGGCGAGGCTCGCGCGGCCTCACTAAAAAGCACTAATTTAGTGCAATTAAAGTCACATCGCCCTAATATAGTGCGCTCTATCGCCTTGAACAGGGCGGTATAGCCAGATAAACCCTTGAAAGCGCAGCGAAATGGTTTCTCGGCACGTTTTCTGCATCAAGATCGGGCGTTAAGTTTCCCATTCCAGATATTTGTACGGAGCGACTATGACCACCGCCAGTGACGTCATTCAGATGATCAAGGACAAGGAAGTGAAGTGGGCCGACCTGCGCTTCACCGATACCCGTGGCAAGGAGCAGCACGTCACCATCCCGGCGAAGGCGGTCGACGAAGGCCTGTTCCGTGACGGCAAGATGTTCGACGGCTCGTCGATCGCCGGCTGGAAGGGTATCAACGAGTCCGACATGATCCTGATGCCGGATGCCGGCACGGTGGTTCTCGATCCTTTCTTTGAAGATGCCACCGTCAACATTCGTTGCGATGTCATCGAACCCGCCACCATGCAGGGTTATGAGCGCGATCCGCGTTCGATCGGCAAGCGCGCTGAAGCGTATTTGAAGAGCACCGGCATTGCCGATGGCGCGACCTTTGGTCCCGAGAACGAGTTCTTTATTTTCGATAGCGTTCGTTGGACCAATGAGATGCATACCGCGTCCTACGCTATCGATTCGGTGCAGGGCGCTTGGAACAGCAACACGGTCTATCCCGAAGGCAACATGGGCCATCGCCCTGGTGTGAAAGGCGGTTATTTCCCAGTACCGCCCGTCGACGCTTATCAAAATATTCGCAACTCGATGTGCAACGCGTGCGAAGAGCTCGGCCTCACGGTCGAGGTTCATCACCACGAAGTGGCGACTGGCGGTCAGTGTGAAATTGGTATTGGCCCTGGCGGTCTCGTCAAGAAAGCCGACGAAGTCCAAATCTTGAAGTACGCGGTGCACAACGTGGCACACGCCTATGGCAAGACAGCGACCTTCATGCCTAAGCCGCTCGTCGGTGATAACGGCTCAGGCATGCACGTGCACCAGTCCTTGCAGAAGGACGGCAAAGCCTTGTTTGCAGGTGACAAGTACGGCGGCCTCTCCGAGCTCGCGCTTTACTATATCGGCGGCATCATCAAGCACGCTAAGGCATTGAACGCCTTCACCAATGCGGGCACCAACAGCTACAAGCGTCTCGTGCCGGGCTTCGAAGCGCCGGTCATGCTCGCGTATTCGGCGCGTAACCGTTCCGCATCGATCCGAATTCCGTTCGTTGCCAATCCGAAGGCGCGTCGTATCGAAGTGCGCTTCCCGGACTCGTCCGCCAACCCGTACTTCGCTTTCGCCGCCATGATGATGGCGGGTCTCGACGGTATTCAGAACAAGATCCACCCGGGCGATCCGGCCGACAAGGACTTGTACGATCTCGAACCAGAAGAGGCTAAGCACATCCCAACGGTGTGTCACTCGCTCGATATGGCGCTCGAGCATCTCGACAAGGATCGTGAGTTCCTCACTCGTGGCGGCGTGTTCACGAACGACGTGATCGATGCCTACATCAACCTCAAGATGCAGGAAGTCACGCGTTTCCGAATGAGCACGCACCCGGTCGAGCTCGATCTGTACTACAGCTGCTGAGGATGATCGCGTGATGCGCAGCAGAGCCTATGGCCGCTGAACGCCTCTTTGAGTCGTTCGCTGCGCATCACGATTCCGCCGAACTCCTCGATGCGTTGGCGACCGGCGTCGTACTTCTCGACGCCGGTCTCCACGTTCTGCATGCCAACATGGCCGCGCAGGGCTTCATGGCCATCGGTCTCAATCAGGCGCGCGGCAAGCCATTCACCGAGCTATTTGCCGATACCAACGGTTTGCAAGGATTGCTGACGCGCGCGTTGGAGCACGGCGAGGCGTTCAGCGAATTCGAACTTTCGTTGCGGCCCGCGGGTACACCGCGAGAACCGCAGCTAGTCGATCTGAGTATTACCCGCATCGATTTTTCGAGTGGTCAAAAGCGATTATTGCTCGAGATGATCGATGCTGTACCGCGTACCCGACTTAATCGTGACAATGAACTTCGCGCCCGTCTCGAAAGTAGCCGCATGATGACTCGGCAACTCGCACACGAAGTCAAAAACCCGCTCGGTGGTTTGCGTGGTGCAGCACAATTGCTGGCGCGACAGCTGCCGGATCCTTCGCTACGCGAATACACGGATGTGATCATTGCCGAAGCAGATCGATTGACTGCGCTGGTCGATACGATGACTCACTCAGCCCGTCCCTCGCAAAAACAGCGACTCAACATTCACGAAGTTTGTGAGCACGTCTATCGCTTGATCGTCGCCGAAGCCGGTAACGGTGTGATCGTGGAGCGCGATTACGATCCGAGTGTTCCCGAGGGAAGTTTCGATCGAAATCAGTTGGTGCAAGCGCTGCTGAACTTGAGTCGCAATGCACTGCAAGCGGTCGGCAAAGGCGGTCGCGTTGTATTGCGAACGCGTGCCGTCTCGCATGTGCACATCGGATTGGTACGGCACCGTTTGGCTGCGCGTATCGAGGTGCTCGATGACGGCCCTGGCGTGCCCGATGCCATCCGCAGCAGTTTATTTTTTCCACTCGTGACGGCTCGGCCGAATGGTACCGGCCTGGGTTTGGCCGTTTCACAGGAACTCGTGAATCGAAACGGCGGCGTCATCGAATTCGAGAGTGAACCCGGCCGTACGGTTTTTCGCATGTTGCTACCTTTGGAGACGTCGCCATGAACCCTGCACTGCGCGTCTGGTTGGTCGACGACGACGCCTCGATTCGCTGGGTGCTCGAGCGTGCGCTCAAAAGTGGCGGCATGACGCCGCGCGTTTTCGAGGCGGCAGAGCCTGCGCTCGAGGCGCTGCGTGGTGACGCACCGGATGTTCTGCTGACCGATATCCGCATGCCGGGACTATCCGGTCTCGATTTGGTACGCCGTCTGCACGAAACTCGCCCGCGGTTGCCCATCATCGTGATGACCGCACACGCTGATCTCGACAACGCAGTATCGGCGTACGAGAGCGGGGCTTTCGAGTATTTGCCGAAGCCCTTCGATATAGATCAGGTCGTCGAGCTCGTCCGTCGCGCTGCAGAGAGCACTGCGAAGCCCATCTTAGGCTCCGCCGACGACACACCGATGCCCGAGTTGCTCGGCAAGGCGCCGGCTATGCAGCAGGTGTTTCGCGCCATCGGTCGGTTGTCTCGCTCTGCCGTCAGCGTTCTGATCACGGGCGAATCGGGTACAGGTAAGGAGCTCGTAGCGCGCGCCTTGCATGAACACAGTCCTCGCTCAGGCAAACCGTTCATCGCCCTCAATACTTCTGCGATTCCTTCCGAGTTGCTCGAGTCGGAGTTGTTCGGTCACGAGAAGGGTGCTTTCACGGGTGCGGATGCATTGCGTCGCGGGCGCTTCGAACAAGCAGACGGCGGCACGCTGTTCCTCGATGAAATTGGTGATATGCCGACCGGGTTGCAGACGCGGTTGCTGCGAGTGCTTGCCGAAGGCGAGTTCTACCGCGTGGGCGGTCAGTCCCCGATCCGGGTCGATGTGCGCGTGATTGCAGCGACCCATCAAAATCTCGAAGATCGAGTCGCACGCGGGTTATTTCGCGAAGACCTGTTCCATCGATTGAACGTGATCCGCATGGAGTTGCCGCCCTTGCGTGCGCGACGTGAGGACGTCGTCGACTTATTGGACCACTATCTCGGTGTGGCAGCGACTGAGCTCGGTGTCGAGCGCAAACGGATCGCCCCCGATGCGCGCGCGGCGCTTGAGGCCTATGCATGGCCGGGCAATGTGCGCGAACTCGTGAATCTCTGTCGGCGCTTGACGGTATTGGCACCTGGTAGCGAGATTCGTCTCGAAGACCTGCCGAGTGAAATCCGCGGCGCGAGTGCCGTTGCCGATGCCGACGGTTGGCCGCAAGTCTTGGCAGCTTGGGCCGAAGCTGAATCGTTGCGTCGTGACGCAGCGCCGCTACTCGGTACTGCCCTGCCCGAATTCGAACGCACACTCATTCGGGTGGCATTGCGTCACACGAGCGGTCATCGGCAGGAAGCCGCCAAGTTGCTCGGTTGGGGTCGCAACACTTTGACGCGCAAACTTAAAGAACTCGCAATGGAAGAGTATGCTGCAGAGGGTTCAGACGACGCAGCGGCGTGATCGATGACGGATTGGACGATGGGCTGGTTGAATCAGGTTTTGTACGGCAACCCGTTGTCCCAATGGGTTCTGGCAGCTTTGGCTTTTTCAGTCACCTTCACGGTGCTGCCTTTCCTACGACTTTTTCTACTGTCGCGTGCGCGTAAGCTGCGCGGTCTGACCGAGGCTGGCGCGATCGAGCTCGTGCTGCTGCTGATCAAGCAGACTCGCAGTTTGTTTCTGTTCGTCGTGGCGTTGTATTTCGCCATGCGTTTCCTCGAGTTACCACCGCGGCTCGATCGGATCTCCACCAGCGTCATCGTGTTTGCCGGATGGTTCCAAGCAGCCTTGTGGGGTGTCGGAGCGGCGAGCTTCTTCGTCGAACAACGCAAGCGTCAGGCGGCAGAACGCGTGGGCGGTGCCTCCGAAAACGCGGTTCTCGATATCGGCTTGTTCGTTGCGCGAGTACTGATCTTTGCCGTTGCGATTCTGCTCGCACTCGATAATCTCGGTGTCAACATCACGGCACTCGTCGCCGGTCTCGGTGTCGGCGGTATTGCGATCGCGCTTGCCGTACAGACGATTCTTGGCGATTTGCTGGCGTCGCTATCGATCATGCTCGACAAGCCGTTCGAGGTCGGTGACTGGCTGCGTATCGACGACATCGATGGGACGGTCGAAAAAATCGGCGTCAAGAGCACGCGTCTGCGCAGTCTCTCGGGTGAGCAGATCGTGCTTTCGAATGCCGACATGCTCAAATGTCGCATTCGGAACATGGGTCGCATGCCGGAGCGCCGATCGCTGTTCACGATCGGCATCGCCTACGAAACTACGCCCGACAAGTTACAGCAGGTACCGAGCCTCGTCGAAGCGGCGATCTCCAGCGTGACGGGTACGCGCTTCGAGTACTGCGTATTTCGTCAGTTTGGTGTTTCGGCGCTCGAGTTTGAAATCGTGTATTTCGTACCTGAGCCGGCCGATGCCCGCTTCAAGTTCTTGAAGATCGTCGATGCGGTGAATCGACGGATCCACGCCGACTTCGCTGCCAACGGCATCGAATTCGCCTATCCGACACAGACGGTTTACGTCAAAGCTGCAACGAACCCACGAGCTCCGTGACGTTCGAATAGCCGTGGGTCTGCAGATAGTCGGCTATACCCGAGTTGATCTTCTTGCAGCTCATCGGATCGTAGAACAGTGAGGTACCGATACCCACGGCGCTGGCGCCGGCGATGATGAATTCGATGGCATCCGTCGCCGAGGTGATGCCGCCTTGGCCAATGATCGGCACGTTGTGCTTGCGGGCCACGTCATACACTTGGTGAACCTTCAGTAGTGCAATCGGTTTGATCGCAGGACCTGACAGCCCGCCTTGAACGTTGCCGATGATGGGTCGTCGGGTTTTTGCATCGATGGCCATACCCATGATGGTGTTGATCACCGACAGACCGTCGCTACCGGCTTCGATGCAGAGTCGTGCGTTTTCTTTGATATCCGTCTGGTTTGGCGAGAGCTTCGTGATGATGGGCTTTCGCGTTACGGCCCGACACGCCGCTACGACGCGCGCCGACATCTCGGGGTAGTTCCCGAAAGCCACACCGCCTTCCTTGACGTTCGGGCAGGAGATATTGATCTCGATGGCATCGATCGGCGAGTCGTCGAAACGCCGAGTGACCTCGGCATACTCCTCGATGGTCGAACCCGAGACGTTGGCAATGAAACGAGTTTCGGTGAAATCGAGAGCCGGGAGAATCTGGCTTACGACATGGTCGGTGCCCGGATTCTGCAGTCCGATCGCGTTCAGCATCCCCATCGGCGTTTCGTAGACGCGATGTGGTCGGTTGCCGAGGCGCGGCTCTAGCGTGGTGCCCTTCAGTACGATGCCGCCACAGTCGGCGTTCGAGAAACCCTCGATACGGGTGTACTCCTCGCCGAAACCGACACAGCCCGAGAGCAGTACGATGGGCGAGGCGAAGTCGAGGCCGAGAAAGCGATAGCGCAGTGAGGCGGCGGGACTGGACATGCAGAGATTATAGAGTGAGGGCGTTACCATGCGCGCATGTTCCATATCGTGCTGTTCGAGCCGGAGATACCACCCAATACCGGCAACGTGATCCGGCTCTGCGCCAACACCGGGGCCGAGCTGCATTTGATCAAGCCGCTCGGATTCGATCTGGATCGCCGCTCGGTGCGTCGCGCCGGTCTCGACTACCGTTGGATGACGGCCGTGCACGTTCATGAAGATTTCGCCGCATGTCGTCTTGCCTTGGCCGCGCAGGGTGCAAAGCGGTGGTTCGCGATCGAGACGGGCGGCTCGAGTCGGTACGATGAAATTGCCTGGCAGCCGGATGACGTGATGATTTTCGGTTCCGAGCGGCGTGGCTTACCGACAGCGGTACTAGAGGAGTTGAAGGCCGGGTCTACCGCGGATGCCATCGCGAGCATCCCGATGCGCGAGGGAAACCGCAGCCTCAATTTGTCGAACTCCGTCGCGCTCGTGCTTTACGAAGCTTGGCGACAAAACGGCTTCGCAAGTCCGACTACTCGAACTCCGCCTTGATCGGTCTCGACATCAGACTTTTGACGACTTCACGCGGCGGCAACGCTTCGTAGAGCGTGCGGTAGATGCTTTCACAGATGGGCATAACGACACCGTGTCGTTGTGCCACGAGTCTGACCGCGCGAGCGGCGAGATATCCCTCTACGACTTGACCGATCTCGGACAAAGCAGATTCGACACCGCGACCCGCTGCCAATAGCAGGCCGAAACGACGGTTGCGAGATTGATCATCTGTGCAGGTCAGCACGAGATCGCCAAGCCCTGCGAGACCCATGAAGGTTTCTTTCTGTGCACCTAGAGCCACACCGAGGCGGGTCATCTCGACCAAACCACGGGTGATCAACGCCACTCGAGTATTGGCGCCGAAGCCAAGGCCATCAGCGAGACCGGCGCCGACAGCTAGCACGTTCTTCGTGGCGCCACCCACCTCGACACCCACGATGTCGGTCGAGGTGTAGGCGCGAAAATTCGCGGACGAGAGACTTTGTGCAAGCGAAATCGCAAAGGTCTCTTCGGTCGCTGCAATCGTCATCGCCGTGGGCAAGCCTGCGCCAACTTCGCGCGCGAAGGTCGGACCTGATAGCACGGCGAAGGCCCGTGAGGAGCCGAGCTCCTCGCGTGCAACTTGATGTGGCAACAGACCGGTTTCGAGCTCGAAGCCTTTGGTTGCCCAGGCGAGGCGCGCGTCCGGCGGCAGAATAGGAGCTAATTCTTTGAGCAGTGAGCGTAGCGCATGGCTCGGCACGGCGACGAGAATATCTTGTGCGCCTTCGATTGCTGCTTGCAGTGTGTCGACCACCCTCAATCGGTCGGGGAATGGCGCATCCGGCAGGTACCGAGCGTTGCGACGATCGTGTGCCATCGCGGCCAAGAGCGTGGCGTCACGTGCCCAGAGTCGCGTGTCGTGACCGGTGCGGGCGAACTGGATCGCTAGGGCCGTGCCCCAGGATCCAGCGCCCAATACGGCCAGCGGCGTGCCCGTGGCCGTCATCGTCTTTAGCTATTCAGCGGCTGCTGAGCGGCTTGGGTCTGTGCTTCGGCCGCTTCGGCACGTGAGCGCGCGTACAGCAGTTCGAAGTTAACCGGCGGCAGCAACAACTGCGGAAAACCGCCCTGAGTGACCAGATTCGCGATCTGAGCGCGTGCGTACGGGAAGAGTACGTTCGGGCCGATGCTGGCAACCGCACGGCGATAGTCTTCCTCGCCAAGATTGCGTACGGCAAAGATTCCGCCTTGCTGCACTTCGACCAAGAAAGCCGTGGCGTCGCCGTTCTTAGCGGTGACGCTGATGCGCAACACGATCTCACGCAGATCCGGCGAGAGGATCTCGGTTGCTGTATCTAGTTCGAGATTGATGTTCGGATTCCACTGTCCTTCAACGCGCGGACCCTTGGGGGCCTCGAAGGAGCAATCTTTGAGATAGACGCTTTGCAGCGAAAACTCAGGTGCATTCGGGTCGGCTTCGGTGCCGGCAACGCCATCTGCAGTCGGATTCGGATCAGCCATGTCGATGAGCCTCTGTGGAAGACGATGAGTTCAATTGTCAGGTGTAGGAATGATCGTGGTGGTCAAACGAGCAATGGGTCGAGACCGCCACGGGCGTCGAGGGCATGCAAGTCGTCGCAACCGCCGACATGGACCTCGCCGATGAAAATCTGCGGAACCGTACGACGACCGCTGCGCGTCATCATTTCTTCGCGACGCGACGGCGCAGCATCGATATCGATCTCCTCGAAAGCGACGCCCTTGCGGGTCAGCAGGGCCCGTGCCCGCTCACAATAAGGACACCAGCCGGTCGCATACATGACGACCTTAGCCATCAAGCTTTGCTCTTCTCGCGAGCGATGGGCAGGTTCTCGGACTGCCAGCCGCTGATGCCGCCGCGCAGGTTGAAAACCTGGGTGAAGCCTTGGCCGTTCAACACTCGCGCGGCCGAGGCGCCGGTGCTGCCGGAGTGGCAATAGATCACCACCGGTTTTTCCTTGTACTTCTTCAGGTTGTCGGCGGCCTTGACGAGTTCGTGAGAGTCCATCTGTCGCGAGCCCGCGATATGACCAGCGGCGTGATCCTCCGGCTTGCGAATATCGAGCACCAACGCGCCTTGGTTCTGCAGACGGATCAGATCCTGCGGCGAGATGGCCGCGAAGGAGTCGCGCCGGACGCGGATCTCGTAAACGAGCACCAATAGGGCGGCGAGCGCAGCCATCCCGACCAACCACGGATGGTTGGCAATGTATTCCGGCAACTTTTCCATGCGAGAGATTATACAATTTCGCCGCATGCGCGGCCGAACCCTTTGTTTTTCGTTGCTTTTTACCCTGCTGGCGGCAGCGTCCGCAGGCTACGCTCAGGATGCGGCCAAAACGGAAGCCGAACTGCGCCAATTGCGCTCGCAAATCGAGCGCATCCGTAGCCAGGTTGCCAAAGACGCAGCCGAAAAGGATCGTCTCGCGAAAAGTCTGCGGTCGGCCGAGCAGTCCGCCTCAGCCGCGCGAGTCGTGCTCGGTCGTTTAAGGGGCGAGCGACAGACTCGTGAGCAGCGTTTGCAGGAGCTCGGTGAGCAGAAGCGCGCGCGCGAAACGGAACTGGCGAGCGAGCGAGCATCACTTGCGGCACAGATGCGGGCGGCACACCAGATCGGCCGCGAAGATCCGCTCAAGATGTTGCTGAATCAGCAGGATCCGGCGCAGGCCGGTCGGCTCGTCTCGTATTACGCGTACTTTGGCCGAGCGCGAGCCGAGCAACTCGCCGCCATCGAAGCGAAAGTTACCGAGATCGCCGCGCTCGAACGTGATCTGGAAACCGAGAAGGAGCGCATCGCGCGTCTGGAGCGCGAGCAGTCCGGTGAGGTTGCCAAGCTCGACAAGGCACGCCAGGAGCGAGGCGCCGTCCTCGCACAATTGAATGCGGAAGCCAAAGAGCGTGCAGCGACCTTGCAGCGCTTGCAGCGCGAGCAAGCGGCTTTGCAAAAGTTGCTGCAGCAGCTTCGACGTACGACACCGAGCTTCCCGAGCGACAACAAGAGCCCGTTTGCTCGCATGCGTGGCAAGTTGGCTTGGCCGGTATCGGGAAAAATCGTCTCGCGATTTGGTCAGCAACGTGCTGGCTCGATGAAGTGGGAAGGCGTGCTGATCGGCGCCGAGCGTGGTGCGCCGGTACGAGCGGTTTATCGTGGTCGCGTTGTGTACGCCGATTGGCTTGCGGGCTTGGGATTGCTCGTGATCGTCGATCACGGCGGCGGCTTTCTCAGTCTCTACGGCCACAACGAGCAGCTCTATCGCCAGGTGGGTGACACCGTGGTCGCCGGCGATACGATCGCAGCGGTGGGTGATACGGGCGGGCGTCCTGCGCCGCAGCTGTATTTCGAGATTCGCCAAGCAGCACGTCCCGTCGATCCCGCGCCTTGGTTCAGCGCTCGCCAGCCGTGAGTGTCACGCACTCCCATCGCCTCGTCTGGTTGGCTGCGGCCGCGGGATTGACCGTAGGCGCCGCTGTCACGTGGTTCGTGTCTCGACCAGTGGAAGAGACGGTCGATTTGCCGACTTCATCAAAGAAATCCACCGCCGACAAGCCGCTGACGGTACGCGAGTTGCCAGCGAGTGAATCGCGACGGATCGCTGAGATCATCGCGCAGGTGCAGCGAGAGTATGTCGATGAGGTGACGCCTGATCGTCTACTCGAACAAGCGATGCGCGGTATGGTTGGCGGTTTGGATCCTTACTCGGCTTATCTTGATCGACGCGAGTACGAGGAATTACGCCGCGGCGCGGCAGGGAGTTATCCAGGCATCGGAATCGAGGTATCTGCCGAAAGCGAAGGCATCAAAGTCGTGCGCTCGTTGGCTGATTCACCTGCTGCGCGAGCGGGTATTCGTGGCGGCGACGTCATCCTGCAGATCGACAACGAGCCGGTGGGTGGCAATGTCAGTGCCGCACTCGAGCAGATGCGTGGTCCACCGGGCTCGCTCGTACGTTTGACCCTGCGTCGCGCCGAGAGCGCCGAGCTCGTCAGCGTTGCTCTCGAGCGCGCCAAGGTCGAAGTGCACAGCGTCTCGGGCGAGATGCTGGAGTCGGGCTTTGCGTATGTCCGTATCGCTTCGTTCAGCGAGACGACGCGCAAGGACTTCGACAAGGTACTGGGCGAGCTCTCGATGACGGGACGATTGCGTGGCGTCGTGCTCGACGTGCGGCACAACCCCGGCGGCGTGCTCGAGGCCGCGGTCGAGGTGGCCGATGCTTTGCTCGATTCGGGCAATATCGTCTCGGCAACAGGTCGAACGGCCGAAGCCAATTTCCGCATGGATGCGTCGCGGGGGCAACTGCTCGAGGGTGTGCCGTTAGTTCTGTTGATCAATGGTGCATCAGCTTCGGCTGCCGAGATTTTAGCCGGTGCCCTCAAAGATAACGGTCGCGCGCGTTTGGTGGGCCGACGAACCTATGGCAAAGGAGTCGTTCAAAGCGTATTGCCGCTTGCCGACGGTCGCGCATTGAAGCTCACAACTTCGCGATATGTGACGCCAGCGGGGGTGTCCATCGATGAAACTGGTATTGAGCCCGATGTACTTCTTCCGGGTGCAGACGTGATGCCAATCGCGGCGCGCGAGGATGCCGAAGTGAAGTTGGCGCTGCGTACGTTGCGTGAGCCGACGGTTACTCGAGCAAATGAACGCCGATGATCGAAATGCTGCAGTTTTTACTCGACTTCATCCTGAATCTCGACGAACACCTCGTGGAGCTCTTGCAGACATACGGTGTTTGGGTCTACGCCATCCTGTTCATCATCGTTTTTGCTGAAACCGGCCTCGTCGTGACGCCATGGTTACCCGGTGATTCGTTGTTGTTTGCCGTCGGAACACTCATCGCGATCGACTCGAGCGGCACGCTCGACATCGGTATCGTCACCAGCTTGCTGATCGTCGCGGCGATTCTGGGCAATACCTGCAACTATGCGATAGGCAAGTGGATCGGGCCGCCCGCGTTCAGTGGTCGATATCGATTCCTGAAAGTCGAATATCTTCGACAGACTGAGGCCTATTTCGTCAAGCATGGTGGCAAGACGGTGATGTTGTCGCGCTTCCTGCCGATCCTGCGTACCTTTGCACCCTTCGTATCGGGAGTCGCGCGTATGCACTACCCGCGCTTCCAGACGTATAACGTGCTCGGTGCAGTAATCTGGGTTACCGTTTTTTTGGGGGGCGGCTACCTTTTCGGCAACATCCCGATCGTCAAGAACAACTTTGGTCTCGTCACGCTCATCATCATCGGCGGCTCGCTGATTCCGGTGGCGATCCTGGTTTGGCGGCGCCGTCGCGACTCAGCCGAGTAGCGATCGGGCGGCGCCGTAGATGCCGCCAAACAGCAAGAAGAGTGTCGGAAAAAACGACAGTCCGAAACCGAGGCTGCGCTTGTTGGCCGCTTCGACGTAGCCCTTGAAGTAGAGCGCACGGCCAATGATGAAAATCGCGCCAAGCAACACCGCCCACGCCTGGTCGATGAATACGGCGAAGCTCCAGAGTGCCGGAATGAACAGGGCGAGCAACTCGAGCGTGTTCATCTGTGCTCGATAAACGCGTTCGAAATTCTCGTCGCCAGTGGTGGCGGGCGCTTTGACACCGTATTTATAACGAGCGCGCCCGACGGCCATCGTGAAGACGAAGTACTCGAACAAGGCGAGCAGCATGATCAAGTGAACGGCGGCGTAATCGGTCGTCATGATGGAACCCCCTGACAAAGCTGTGGTCCGAAGACCGTACGCAGAGGATAGCGCGATGGCACAATCTTGCCGAGGAGGCATGAGTCGATGACCGGTTTCATATTGCGCGCCGTGATTGCCGCCTTCGGGCTTTGGCTAGCGGCCGAGTGGGTGGATGGCGTCGTCATAGACGACGCGGCGACGTTGTTGCTAGCAGCCTTAGTCTTAGGTGTCGTCAATGCCTTCGTGCGTCCGATCGCCATCGTTCTGACTTTGCCCATTAGCGTGGTGACACTCGGCTTGTTTCTGCTTGTGGTCAACGCCGGCATGCTCGCCTTGGTCGCCTATCTCATTCCGGGCTTCGACCTGCTCGGGTTCTGGCCAGCACTTTGGGCCGCGATCGTCGTTGGCCTCACCAGTTGGGTCGGCTCCTGGTTTATTGGGCCGCGCGGTCTCGAGCGATTGAATCGGTGATGAACAGGTTTTTCAAACTGACAACATGGGTTTGTTGTTTTGCGACCCTTGCGATGGCATCGCCGGTACAGGCGGCACGCGAAATCGTCAAAACAGGCTACGCTCGAACCAAAGAATCCGGTCGCCTGCTTTACATCGAGTCGCACTTCGTGCGTGAAGCTGGCACGGCTGCAGAGAATCGCATCGTGCTGTATCGCTGCGGTTTCGGCGGCCCTGCCTTTGCCCGCAAGGAGTTGAGTTATCAGAGCCAGCGACATACGCCGGATTTCAACATGGTCGATGCGCGCTCCGGTTACGCCGAGGGCGTGCGCCGCACGGCGCAGGGACTGCGAGCTTATTCGCAGTTGAATGCGACTTCTCCGCGCCGTGAGGCGACGGTGGCTTTACGACCTAATCTGGTCATCGATGCGGGTTTCGACGACTTCGTGCGCTTGAATTGGCGCGAACTCGAAGCCGGAAAAACAGTGAGTTTTCCGTTTCTGGTGCCCTCACAGCTCGACACTTACAACTTCAAGATTCGTAAACATCGCGAAGTGACGATCGAGGGGAGCACGGCGAGCGTAATCCGTTTGAATCTGTCGGGCGTGTTGGCGTGGTTCACGCCGTTTATCGAAGTCTCGTATCGACAAGCCGATCAGGTGTTGATGCGCTATGAAGGGTTAACCAACATTCGCAATGCTGATGGCCAGTTACTCGAAGCCGTGATCGATTTTCCGTCGAACGAACGCCGGATGTTGCCGCAACTCGATCTCAGGGGTCCCCGGATCGAACCACTGGCGTCACGCTGCCCTGCTTCCGTGGCCAGTTCATGAGCACCATGCCTAGCAGCAGTACGATGGTCCCGACGATCTGAGAGCCCGTCAGTATTTCATCGAGCACCCACCAACCGAGCAGTGTTGCGACCACCGGATTGACGAAGCCGAACGTACCTACCTGCGCCGGCGACACATTGACCGACAGCCATGCGTACGCCGTGTAGGCGATGCAAGAGCTGACAATGGTCATGTAGGCGAGCGCAGCAAGACCACCCGCGTCCCAATTCCATCGTGCGAGATCGCCATGAAGGATGGCGGGAACTAATAGCATCAAGCCACCGCAGAACATCTGCAGCGCCGTGAAGCTCATCAAGTCCAGAGACGTCACGGCGTTGCGTAGATAGATCGTTCCGGCGGACCAGCCGATGCAGCCAATGACGATCGCGACTGTGGGCCAGTAACCATAAGCCCCCGTACTACCTGGCATGGGATTGGGCCCTGGCCAAGCGACGAGCACCGTCCCGCCGAAGCCCACGGCCAGACCGATGGCGACGCGCGGGGGGATGGAGTGCGCGCGTGCGCCGAACAAGCCGATCAAAGGAATCCAGAATGATGACGATACGTTCAGAAGCGCCGCTTGATTTGAGGGCACGTACTGCAGCCCCCAGATGGCACCGCCATTCGATATTGCCACCGACAACAAACCAGCGATCAGCACCGTGCGCCACTCCACGGGTGTCAGCCGCGTCATCGAGAAACCGCGCCGACGATGAAACCAGAGCGCTACGCATCCGAGCAAAATGCCGCTGACGAGGAATCGCACCGCCCCGAAGAGAAACG
>CAIVYV010000001.1 GCA_903910215.1 uncultured Pseudomonadota bacterium | reverse complement strand
CGATCGCTGCGCGATCACCGATGCAATGTTGGTGTTAATTACTGTGCTCATGGGGCTCTCCTGCTGCCGTAAGGCTTATTGGTGTTCCTGACACCGCCTTCAACGGCTCAAAAGCCCTCTACCCGAGCCTCAGCACTCTCCGCCCGCACAAAACGTGATGCATGTCCGGAACTAGAACAAAAAGGCCCCCGGAGGTCACTGACCTACGGGGGCAAGATAACGACATGTTGCAGGAGAACCCCGCTAAGGGGGATGACCCGAGGGCGGCGTTGTCGCGACACCGCCCCCGCAGTCAATTCGATTACTGCCGCAGGAGCGCGAGGACACCTTGTGGCAGGTTGTTAGCTTGAGACAAGACCGCCATGCCCGACTGCTGCAGGATCTGCAGACGCGTGAGTGCTGCGGTTTCGGCCGCAAAGTCGGCGTCCTGGATCCGCGAACGAGCCGAGGTCAGGTTCTCGACCGTCACCCGCAGGTTCGAGATCGTCTGCTCGAAGCGGTTGATCGAGGCACCGAGCTTGGCTCGCTCCTGGACGACCGTCGAGAGAGCCGCATCGATCGATACGATTGCCTTGTTGGCATTGACCGCATCCGGACCGGAGACACCCGCCACATCGAGGCTTGTAAACCCTGAACCAGCGTTACCAAGGGCCGTCGCGTTCATATTACCGAGCGCGACGACATCGATCGTTTCACCGGAGTTTGCGCCGACCTGGAACGACATCGATCCAGTGATCGAACCGTTCAGCAGTTTCTGACCGTTGAACTGGGTCTGCTGCGCCACACGGTTGATTTCGGAGCGCAAAGCGACGAATTCAGTGTCCACCGCCACGCGATCAACGCTGGTCAGGCTGTAGTTCGCTGACTGCACCGCAAGCTCACGCATGCGCTGCAAACTGTTCGTGATGGCCTCGATGCCACCTTCCGCCGTCTGCACCAGCGAAATGCCATCGCCCGCGTTGCGGATCGCCTGGTTATAGCCGCGGACCTGGGAGGTCAGTCGCTCGCTCAGTGCGAGACCGGCCGCATCGTCCTTGGCGCTGTTGATGCGCAGACCCGAGCTCAAGCGCTGCAGGGCTGTCGCCATTTCGAGAGAGGATTTAGCCAAGGTGCGCTGCGCTGTCAGCGACGCCACGTTGGTATTAATTACCGTCGTCATCTCTAAGACTCCTGTGTTGGGGTTCTACAGGAGTGGAACGCATCAGCGCCCCACCCTTCCTTCAAACCCTGTATCGGAGCCTCAAACCAAAACTTTAGGGCGTTTTTTACGATTCTGCTTACAGGTAATCGAAAAGACTCTTCGTGGCGGCCTTCGCATACACCTGCTGCGACACCTGTAACGCCTGCATCTGCGCGTTCAAGCGAGACACAGCCTCAGCAAAATCGACATCACGGATAGTGGACAGAGTCTTCTCTGCCAAAAGCTTTTGTTCGCTGCGGAAATTATCGGTCGTTTCTACTACATCCAAACGGGACCCGACCGACGCACGTGCCAGGTTGAGGGTTTCTATCACCCGCTCCACCTGCTGCAGTACAGAGTCGTATTCGCTGCCGACCTTGGAGATCGTGCTGGCGTCGCTCAGTTTCGTATCAAGCGCCGCAATCAGTCGATCTAGCGTCTTAAATACATTCTCCGTCGTCGCCTGCTTGACGACGAATTTATCGCCTACGACAGGTTCGCCGCTTATCGTGAACGAGATGCCACGAAAGTTGATCGATTGACCTGACACAAAGTTTCCGCCCCCCGGGACCACGGCGCCGCTGGCGTCGCGAATTTGGTACTGCTTGACGCCACCCGACTCGGTAATGGATATGGTGTAGTTGCGAGGCTCGGGTGAGGCGTTCCAGGCATTAACGTCGACGACAGACCCCGGCGACACACGGCCTTGACCCGTATTGGCGGCATCAACCGTGGTCACGAAGGTCCCATTGCCCTGCGTGACATCCACGAACAGATGTTGTCCGGAGAATCCATCTTCGACGGTTCGCGTATCGCTCAACTGCAGTTTTCGCGCGTTAGCATCGCCTTGGTATGTGACCGAATCGCCCGACTTTACAAAGGGCACGACGCCGGTCTTCAGACCGGCAAACAGCGCGTTACCCTCTGCATCTTTTCGATTGACGATCTCCAGTAAATGCTCACGCATTTCCCGGACCTGAATGGCGAGAATAGGTCTCGACTCGGGATTGACGCTAGCCGTGTTCGCGTTGACCACAAACTCACGTGCCGTCTGCATAGCTTCCATGGCGCTTGCGAGCCCGCTCTCCACGAGGCCCAGCCGATAGGTAGCAAGCTGTGAATTCTCCTGGTATCGCTCCGAGCGCACAAGGAATGCTTTAAGAGCCTCGGCGCTATTGATTTCAGCCGGATCGCGAATTTCCCGCTTGCCACTCGCCACTTCGCGTTGCGTGATCGCGACTTCAGCCTGCTGCCGACGCATGGCCGAGACCGATGCGCGATCCGACACATAACTCGATACACGGGTGGTCAACGAGGCCATCTTAATTTCCTAACGCTGCTAGCGAGCGATCGTCAGAAGACTGTCGAACAACTGATTACTCATGCGCATCACCTGGGCCGCCGCCTGGTAGGCCTGTTGAAAGCGCAGCAACTCAGCCGCCTCCTCGTCCAGGTTGACCGAGGACATGTTTGCGCGCGCAGACTGTGCCTCGTCCGACGCCAGCGTCTGCACCTGGTATGAGGTCGCGGAAGACTCCGCGAGTCCGGCAACTCGACCGGTCAACCGCTCTGCGATAACACGCAACGAGCGCTGGGAATCATCGAAGACGTTGTCGTCGAACAGCCGCGCCATCGCCAGCGCATTAGTGTTGTCACCCGAGCCCGCCCCGCTGCCGGCTTTCGCCGCTGCAATGGCCTGGCTATTCGTGGTCGTCAGGGCAAGACCCGTCACCGCATCGCGGGTCGGCCGGATAAGGAACCGGTCGGCATTCGCTGGCGTGCCCGACATAACGAGCGATAAACCCTCAAACTTGATCGGGCTTGCTGCGGCACCCGTTCCCGTGGTCGCAACCGCCTCCAGCGTGTCGCTGCGACGAACCACCCAATTGGTTCCAGTCCGCTCCACGAGGTAATCGCCCGCCGTGAGTTTTTTTACGTCATCGATCGAAGCGTTGATCGTGGCTGTACCGGTATTCCCGCTACGCGCCATGACCACCGGACCACCGATGGTCACGATGTTGGTGCCCGCTGCGCCCGTCGGCGTCACACCCTGCTTGTTTTGGTCGTTGAGCAGCGTCGCGAGGCCCGCCGCCACACGACCGAGCTGGTTACGCGAGGGGTCAATCAGCGTCGAGCGTGTCTCGATCAATCCCCCAATCGTACCGCCACCGAATTGATCAGGGATCTCACGTATCCCGGCGTCCGTAACCAGAGCCACCATCAGGCGATCTCGTTGATAGGGATCTGAAATCGTCGTCAGTGTGGCCGAATCAAGGCCCTCAACGAGCGAGACACCCGATGTGGTCGAGACACTGAGCGCGCCGTTGGTTCCAGGCAGCACGCGGATGGAGACTTTCTGGGCGATGCGATCGACCGCCCGGTCACGCATGTCGAGCAGCGTCGAGTTGGCCGACGAATTCTCCACCGTACCCGAGGCGATTTTGCGGTTGAGGTCCGCCACCTGCTTGGTCAGCGCGTTGAGCGTGTCGACTTCACTTGAAATGCGACTGTCGATCTCGCCCTCGTAGAGGCGAATGCGATCGTCAAGATCGTGCAATCGCGAAATCGTCGATTCGAGACGCGACATCAGGGTGTCGCGTGCATAGGCCGACGTCGGCTGACTGGCGAGACCATCGAAGCCATCGCGAAGACTGACCAGAGAATCCTGCAAGCTGGCCGAATCGGCGCTGAGCAGTCCTTTCAACTGACCCGCCTTCTCAGCAACGATTCGTGCCCTCTCGGCGTTCGAACCGGTCACGCGAGCCTGATCGACAAGGAACTCGTCGACTTGCCGACGGATGACGACGGTGTCTTCGCGACCACCCTGCGAGCCGCTGCCCGACTCGAGCAAGGTGCCCGGAGACAGCGAGACGGTACGTCGCACGTACCCTTCGGTATTCACGCCCGCAACGTTCTGCGAGTGCACGTCGATGGCCCGCTTGAAGGCCATCAAACTCGTCATGCTGGAAGCCGCTGAAGCAGTCATTACACACCTGTCCTGTCAGTGCGGGTCGCCATCAAGCGGTCCACCGCTTCGGCGACGGCGGTAAGTTTGCGCGCGTAAGCGGGGTCGGTGGCATAGCCACCGCGCTGCAGCGCTTGGGCATAGGCCGCGGTGTCACCGCCGGTGTTCACGGCATCCGAATATCGAGCACTGCGCGACAACAAGCGCGCGTGATCGGCGAAGCTTTCCTCGATGCTGCCATAGGCACGGAAACGCTCGACCTGTCGCTCGGCCACGCCGTTGACATACTCGGTGGTGGACTGATCCTGTGCTCGGCCGTTCCAGCCACCCGTCGCCTTGATGCCGAACAGGTTGAAGTTCATGCCCGCGCCGTCACGCTGCATCGAGCGTCCCCAGCCCGTCTCCAGCGCCGCCTGAGCCATCAAGGAACGCGGCGACACGCCGAGTACCTGGGCCGCCTTTTCCGCAGCCGGCAAGATTGCCTCGAGGAACGCGCGACGCGATCCCGGTTCCGCGGCGGTACTCGTTGTCTCTGCTGTCGCGGCGACTGCCTTAGCCGCTCCGTTGGTTGCCGGCGCTGTGGTAACCGACGTCGAATCCAGCTCGCTGACGCGCGGGGCGACGGTCTCCGTCGCTCGCGCCGCCGTCGGCTCGCGGGCAATGGCACCACTCGCCAGCGGTGTCACGGCGCTGGCTTGCGCGTCTACGCCGGCACGCATCAACTGCTGCACAAGCAAGTCGGCAAGCCCGATGCCTTTGCCACGACTCATGTCGAGTGCGATCTGATCATCGAACATGCTGCGATACGTGTTGCCTTCCTGAGACGAGAACAACTCGTCCTGGCCACCCGCATCGCGCATGCTCTGCAACATCATGCGAATAAAAATACTCTCGAACTGACGTGCTGTCTCGCGAACCGCAGCCGGATCCTGCGCACGCGCCGCACGCTTCAGGTCGGAGAGACCCTGAACGTCGGTGTATGCCTTGCCGCTGATCGCTTCGGTGCTCATCGTCCTTCCTCAGATCACCACGAGCTCGGCGCGCAGCGCGCCCGCCTGCTTCAGGGCCTCGAGGATCGCCACGAGGTCACCTGGGGCTGCGCCCACCTTGTTGACCGCATCAACGAGCGTGTCGAGACTCACTCCGGAGTCGAACTTGAACATGCGCGCTTCGGCTTGCTTGACGTCGATCTCCGTCCGAGGTACCTGAGCCGTGGTGCCACCCTGCGCGAAGGCGCCCGGCTGGCTGACGTCGGTACGCTCGGTGATGGTGACCGACAAGGAGCCGTGGGCCACGGCAGCCGGCAACACCCGCACGTTGCTGCCAATGACGATCGTGCCTGTGCGCGCATTGACGATCACCCGCGCCGCCGCGTCGCCCGGCTTTATGTCGATCTGCTCGAGCTGCGCCACAAACGCGATGCGTTGGCTCGGATCAGCCGGTGCAGCGACTTTGACCGATACGGCATCGAGCGCCTCCGCGGCACCCGCACCCAACACCTCATTGATTCCGGTGACGAGGCGATTCGCGGTGGTGAAATCAGGTGTGTTGAGGTTCAGCGTGATCGCCGGATCCGTCGCAAAGCTGGTCGGCACCGAGCGCTCCACGGTGGCACCACCCGGGATACGACCGGTGCTGGGGACGTTCACTGAAATGCGTGAGCCGTCGCCGCCCTGGATGCCGAAGCCGCTGACGACGAGCGTACCTTGTGCGATCGCGTAAACCTCGCCGTCGGCACCGCGCAAGGGTGCCAGCAGCAACTCACCACCTCGCAAGCTGCCCGCATTGGCGATCGACGACACGGTCACATCAATGGCCTGACCCGGCTTGGCGAACGGCGGCAACTCCGCAGTGACGGTCACCGCGGCCACGTTCTTCAACTGCGGATTGACGTTCGGGGGTACGACCACACCGAACTGTGCCAGCATGTTCTTGATGCTCTGGATGGTGAACGGGGCCTGACTTGTTTGGTCACCCGTGCCATCGAGACCTACTACGAGGCCGTAGCCGACGAGCTGGTTCGGTCGGACGCCCGCGACACTCGCGAGATCCTTGACGCGCTCAGCCTGCGAGGGAGCCGACAGCGCCGTCAGCAGGACTGAAATCATCACGACGATGCTGCGCATGGCACGCTCCATTAGAACGGGAACCAAGAAAAGTTGAAGAACCGCGACAACAGACCCGGGGCATTCGCGTCGGCGAGAGCGCCGGTACCCGAGTAGGTAATGCGCGCGTCAGCCACCTTGGTGGAAGCGACGGAGTTGTCAGGTCCAATGTCGACGCTGCGCACGATGCCGCTGACGCGTACGAATTCCTTGCCCTGATTGATTTGGATCCACTTTTCGCCACGAACGAAGAGGTTGCCGTTTGGCCAGCGTTTGGCGACCGTCACCGTGATGTCGCCTGAAATGCTGTTGGTCTGGCTGCTCGAACCGGAGCCATCGAAGGTACGCTCGGTCTCGAGTGTGGTGTCGCCCACCGTACCGAGCCGGCGCAGGTTGCCCTTGAGAGCCTGGTCAATGTTCACCATCGGCAGGCTCTGGCCACCGATCGTCGGCGCCGGGATCGACACGCCGGAGTTCTTTCCCGTGGAGGTCGAGGAGCTCTTTGACGCGTCCATGTTTTCGACGAGGCGAATCATCAGTGTATCGCCGACGCGCCGTGCAACCGAGTTCTCGAACAGCCGAATGTCCTGGTCGCTCTGGTAGATGGACCCATTGGGGACCGGCGTTGGCGCGTCGAGCTCGGGCATGGCGGCACGCCAGGCATCCGGGCGCTCGATGAGTCGACTGCCGTCGGTTGCACAGCCGGTGAGTGCCAGTGCCACAAAAACTGCCGTCGAAGATAAGAGGATACGCATGATCAATCTCCGCTTAGAGCCGCTGCGTGAGGTACTCGAGCATCTTGTCGGTGGTCGAGATGGCCTTGGAGTTCATTTCGTAGGCTCGTTGCGTCTCGATCATGCTGACGAGCTCTTCGACCACGTTGACGTTCGACGCTTCGAGCGCACCCTGTTGCAGCACGCCGAGACCGTTGACACCGGCCGTGCCCGCCTGGGCGGGACCGCTCGCAGCGGATTCGAGGAAGAGGTTCTCACCGCGTGCCTGCAACCCCGCGGGGTTGACGAAGTCCGCCAACTGCAAGGTGCCGACCTGGTTGGGGCTCGCCTGACCCGCAAGCTGTACGCTGACGGCACCGTCCGTGCCCACGGTCACCGACACCGCGCCCTCAGAGATCGAAATTGTCGGCTGTATCCGATAGCCGCTCGAGGTGACGAGTTCACCCTGCGCATTGACCTTGAAGCTGCCATCACGTGTGTACGCGGTGGTGCCATCGGGCAATGCCACCTGGAAGAATCCACGGCCGTTGATCGCCACGTCTAACTGATTATTGGTGATCTGCATGCTGCCTTGGGTGAACATCTTTTCGGTGGCCACGACGCGTGAGCCCGTACCGATGTTGATACCCGTCGGTAGCAGCGTGTCCTGTGCACCCGTCGCACCGACCTGGCGCACGTTCTGGTACATGAGGTCCTCAAAAGCCACTCGACCCCGCTTGAAGCCTGTGGTGTTGACGTTGGCGAGGTTGTTGGCCGTGACTGCCATGCGCGTTTGCTGCGCTTCGAGTCCCGTTTTTGCTGCCCAGAGTGCGGAGTCCATGATTGAACCTCAGTGGTAACTAGTGTCGTTAGCGGGTGTTGAGCAGGCTGCCGGACGAACGCGAGTTCTCTTCGGCCCACTTGATGGTGCGCATTTGCAGTTCGAACTGACGCGACAGTTCGATCATGTTGACGATGGCCTGTGCGCCGTTGACGTTGCTGGCTTCTAGCGTTCCGGAGACCACTTGAACCGTCGGGTCGGACGGAGCAATGTCTCCGGCTCGCAAGCGGAACAAGCCGTCCGAGCCGCGCTCGAGATCTCGCGGCGGCGGATTGACGAGCTTGAGGCGCCCGATGACCGCGGTGGTCTCGGAGCCTTGGCCCAGCGGCACGATTGAAATGTCGCCATTGCTCGCGATAGTGATTGAGGTGTTGGGCGGGATGACGATAGGCCCGCCCTCTCCCAGCACTTCTCGGCCGGAACCATTTCGCAACGTGCCGTTGGTATCGAGCCGAAAGTCACCCGCTCGGGTGTACGCTTCGTTACCACTAGCATCCTGCACGGCAAACCAGCCCTGCCCGTTGACCGCAACGTCGAGATCACGCCCCGTCGCCTGCAAGGAACCGCTCGCTTCATTAAAGCTCTGGGTCATCTGACCCCCGAGCGCGCGGGCCGAAAGAGCGCCCTCGTTTGCAGTCGACGCATCGCCGCGCCACTCGAAAGCAGAGAGGTCCGCGCGAAAGCCGGTCGTATTGATGTTGGCGAGGTTGTGGCTATTGGTTGCCTGCGCTTGCAGTGCCGCCTTCGCCCCCGCCATCGATACGTAGATCAGCTTATCCATCGCGTTACCTCAGATCCTCAGTCAGACTTAGCGCAGGTTGATGATGCTCTGCGCGAGCTGATCGGCTGTGGAGACAACCTTGGCATTCGCCTGGAAGTTGCGCTGCGCGGTGATCATGTTCACGAGCTGCTCGGTGATGTCCACGTTCGAGGATTCGAGCACGCCGCTGCGAATCTCACCGAGACCACCGCTGCCTGCTGAACCCAGCAAGGCGGCACCCGAGCCGAAGGTTTCCGTCCAAGTCGAGTTACCCCGAACATTCAGGGCGCGCGGCACGGCGAAATTGGCGAGCGCGACCTTGCCGAGCTCGATCTCGCGACCGTTGGTGTAGCTGCCGCGAATGACACCTTGGTTATCGACGCTCAGACCGATGAAGCTGCCCGAGGAATATCCGTTCTGATCCACCGAACTCACGTTGAAGGCGCGACCGAGCTGCGTGGTGCTGGCTAGGTCGATACTCAAAGTGATCGGGTTGGCACCCGTGGTGGTCGGGTCATAAGCCGAGTAGGAAACCTTACCGCCGGTCGGTGCCGTCAACGTCGGCTGCGTGATCACGCCGTTGCCATCGAATGTCAGTGTTGTCGCGTACGGATCGGCGACCGTACCGGCACCGGTGGCACCGGTGCCTGTGGCCTGCACGTTATTCCCCGTGCCGCTGCCACCGATGTACAGGTACTGCTTCCACGTATTTTCCGCCGCCTGCTTGACGAGATACACCGTGGCCACGTGCGCACCACCTTGCGAGTCGTACACGGTCGTGGCGCTCGAGAAGTTGTAGCTCTCGGGCCGCGTCGGATCGAATGCAACCGCCGGTTGCGTGGCACCTGAAGCCGGAAGGTTGAAGGCCAACTCGACGTTGCTCGTGGCCTGTGCCGGGGATGTGCGCGCAACCTGCAGCGTGGTCGGCACGCCGGTTTCGAAGCGGCCGTCCACGTATTTATACGTCTGCAGACGATCGCCGCTGCCGTTGGCCAGAAACCCCTCGCGATCCAGCTGGAAGGCTCCCGCGCGGGTGTAGGCGTTGGAGCCATCGCCCGTCCTCACCATGAAGAAGCCGTTGCCGTTGACGCCGAGATCGAGCGAGTTGCCCGTCGCCGCAAGGTCACCTTGCGAAAAATTCTGCACGACGCCCGACACCCGAACGCCGGCACCCGGCTCGACACCCGCAGACCCTGCGGTGAACAGATCCGCGAACTCCGTTCGTGAGCTCTTGAAGCCCGAGGTCGAGGCGTTGGCGATGTTGTTGGCGGTGGTCGACAGATCGGTCTGCGCCGCGTTCAATCCACCGATGGCTGTACGTATGGACATGTCTGGTTCCTCTCTAGGGGTTACATCACACGGCGCACGGCCGAAATCGGCAGCGCACCGTTCATGGTGTTCAACATCAAACCGGCTCCGCCGGTATCCAGGGTTACGCTGTCAACGCGGCTTTGCAGCATCGTCTCCAGAGATTCAGTGCGATCGCCGCGGCGTGCCGCCACCTCGATCTTGTAGGCACCCGGCGACACCGGATTGCCCGCGCTATTCCGTCCGTCCCAGGCAAAGCCCGTGAGACCCGCGCGCGGATCGAGCGGAGCCGTGCGAACCACCGCACCCGCGGCATCGCGAATGATGAGTTCTGCGGCAGCGGTGCCGGCCGGCATGTCGACGGCACCACGAACCGTGCTGGCGCCATCGAACGTGGCCGTGCTGCCCGGGGCGAGCACCTGACGGCCAACGAAATTCGCGCCCTCGAGTGCCTGACTCGAACGCAGCGAGTCGACCATGGTGCCGAGTGACTTCTGCATCTCCTGCACACCGGTCACGGTGCTGAACTGCGCGAGCTGGCCGAGAAACTCGGAGGGCTCGAGCGGCTTCAGCGGATCCTGGTTCTTCAATTGCGCGAGCATCATGGTCAGAAACTGATCCTGCCCGAATTGCTGCGTGGGACGCTTCAGCGCAGAGGTGTCTACGCTTGAGGTACTGGCGGAGGGGGCGGCCAAACTAGTCATGCTGAAATAACTCCTTACTGGCCAAGCCGCAGCGTTGCGAGCATCAGATCACGCGACGTGTTCACGACTTCGATGTTGTTTTGGTACGAGCGCGACGAGGAAATCATGTCGACCATCTGCTCGATGGAATTGATGTTCGGCGAATACACATAGCCACTCGTATCAGCGAGCGGATTGCCCGGCTCATAGCGTGCGAGCGCATCGGCTTGCGCTTCGATCACCTCGCGAACTTTGACGGCGGCTCCGGCATCGGGCCCGTTGAGGGCGCCGCGCACTTCCTCAAACACCACCTGACGAGCCCGATAGACCCCGTCCTTCGACGAGCTGATCGTGTTGGCGTTGGCGAGATTGCTCGCCACCGTGTTGAGCCGCAGCGACTCGGCAGCCATACCGGATGCCGCGATATCGAAGATCTTGAAACTGGACATGGTTCAGCGCCTCGTTTGGGGTTACTGACCGATTACTGGCCGGTGATGGCCGTCATCAGGCCGCGGAGCTGTGAGTTCACAAAATTCAGCGAGGCCTGGTAGCGAATCGAGGTTTCGGCGAACGCTGCCTGCTCAGCCTGCACATCAACCGTGTTGCCATCGAGCGATTCGATGAGCGGTGTACGGTCGATCAGCAAGTTGTCGAGATTCATCGACTGCGACCCACCGAGGTGACCTGCCGAGGTCGCCGTCATGCCCACCGCACCGCCGCCCTCGCCCAGCGCGGTGGCCAAGGCCTTCCGGAAGTCCAGATCGCGGGCCTTATAGTTAGGTGTCTCCGCGTTGGCGAGGTTGCGCGCAATCAGCTCCGAGCGTCGCGAGCTGAGCTTCAGCGACTCCGCGTGCAACCTGAAATGTGCGTCGAGATCGAACATCTGCGTCCTCCGCCAAAAATTTGGCTCGGGACATACACAGCAATTGCCGTGCCAACTCCTCCGTTCCGCAAATTTCTTGGTTCTCCGCGAATAACCTCCCGTGTAGCGCATCGTGTTTGAGGCCGATGAACGACCGAGTCGACAAATTCGTGGCGCCCTCCCGGCAACGAGCGACCACTTCGCAGGCAACCGGCTAATGGCATGAGCCTTGCTGTATTCCAAGCATGAAAGCTCGTCACACCTTTTTGACACTCCTCGTCGCATGCTTGGGATCAATGCAAGCGCGAGGCCAGTCGGCTGTCCAAGACCCCGCGAGCGTTGCCGAGGCAGCCACCGCGGCAGTTCAAACCCTGGCACCCGAGGCGGTGCTCGAGGCAAGTCCCGTCGATCCCCGCCTTCGTTTGGCCCGCTGCGATCGCCCGCTAGTCGGCGCCCTGCCTCCCAATATGACCCTCGGGGCGCGGGTCAACGTGCGGGTCAGCTGCCCGGGTAACGTGCCGTGGAATGTGTTCGTTACGGTCGCTGTCTTTACGGAAGGGCCGGTTCTCGTGACCAATCGCCCGCTACGACCGGGAAACATCCTCTCGGCTGACGATATTCGGGTCGAAGTTCGGCGTTTCCCAGGCGGTCCGGGGTGCTGCACGGCCGATCCGCAGGAAGCCATCGGCCGCGTGCTGCGACGTGCCGTCGCCAACGATGCAACTTTGCTGTTCGATATGCTCGATATTGCGCCCGTCGTTCGACGCGGCGAGATCGTGACCGTGCTCGCGGGTATCCCCGGCGGGGAGGTCCGCGCTTCGGGGGTGGCCCTGTCGGATGCTCGACCGGGAGAAACCCTGCGAGTACGTCACAGTACTTCATTAAGGATTATCCAGGCCCGTGCCGATACCCAAGGTGTGGTGCGAGTTGACCGGTAGCGATCGGAACCTCGGGGTTGATGCCATGGAAAAATATTTTCAAGACAGCCCTAAAGTTTTCCGAACTGCTGCCGTTACCCCCTACGAAGGAACCGGGAGAATCGTGTCATGACGATGAAAATCAACGGCGGCGAGCTCCGTTCGGCAGGTGTGACGACCACAGCCGGCAACGCTCGCGTGAAGGACAACGGCAAGGCGGCCGACGCCGCTGTAGTGGGTGACGCCGCACGGGCGGGCGCCGACCAGGAGGTCAAGATTACGGTGGCTGCTCGACAGCTGCTCGATCTTGTTGCCCCTGAGTCGAAAGCCACGTTCGTCGACGAAGCCAAGGTGGCACGCCTGCGGGCGGAGATCGAGAACGGGACCTACCGTATCGACTCGGCGCGCATCGCCGACCAGCTGCTGCGCTTCGAGTACGCGCTGGGTCAGGTTACGGGCGATCTCAGCAAGAAGCCGAGCTGATTCAGTCCGTGAAAGGCTTGCAGGAATCCAAGCAGGCGCTGTCACGCCTGCTCGATGAGGAGCGGCGCTTGCTGCTGCGCCTCGAGGGGCTGCTCGATGCCGAGAAGGCCATCCTGTTGAAGGATGATTCGCCTGAGGAACTCGAAGCCGCCTGCATCACCCGTCAGGAATGTATGGGCGCCCTGCTTCGCCTGCAGGATGAGCGCTCGAACCTGCTGCGCATGCTCGGGTACAGCCCCGACAATGCCGGCTTGCTGAGTCTGATCAAAGCCTGCGACCCGGAGCGGGTCCTGCCACCGCGCTGGGCCGAATGTGCCGAGCTCGCCAAGCGTTGCCGCAGCCTGAATGATCACAACGGCGCTCTGGTCGCGAGCCGTATGCGACGCATCCAGGGCGTGCTCGAGGTCATCACCGGCAAGCGCAGCGATCCCAACGTCTACGGGAAACAGGCTCAGCAGGCCTGGATCACCCGCGGCCGCATGGTTGCCGCCGAGGCCTGAGCCGCCCGCCAACCCATTGAGGCGTCAACCCATTGAGGGTTGCGCCAGTTAGGGGTTGCCGCTCGGAATGCCGAGGCCGCCCGGGTTCAGCACACCCTTCGGATCAACCACCTGTTTGATTTGCTGCACGAGCTGCGCCGTCTCAGGCCGCAGCGAGTGAAAGTACGGGTAGGTCTTGCCCAACTGGTTTGATGCGGCGCCAAGCTCGGCGAACAAATCCACCAACCGTTGCCGCATCTCCGCCACCAGAGCCGCTGCAGCCGGCTGAGCGGTTGGTGCGGGCAGACGCCGCTTGGCCCCCTCCGAAAGCACCTCCTCGTGCAACGGCAGCCATTCGTCACGCCAGCGAAACACGGGCTCGAAACTGAACGCGTGAGTACCCGTCGCGATCAGCAGGTGACTCATCCACACGCCGTGCTGTTGCATGCGCTCGCGGTACGGCGCGATCACCTGCGCTGCGGCCTGGATGACGCGCTCGGCATCCGAATGCGCCACTTTGGCATTCAATGCCGCCCAGCGATGACCGTCATCACCCACAACGCCATCCGGCGCCGGGAACAGATCGGCACGGACTGCTCGGGGGATCGAAGAAGGGATCTCCCGTCCACCGAGACCAAGGCAGGCCTTACGGCAGGCCTCAAGGTCCGCATCGAGCGATGCCCGATCACGTCCCGCGCAACTGACATGCAGCGAATGCGCATCGGTGGGCAGGAAACGGCGTCCGGCGAGAACGAGCCGCGCCCCCTCGGCCACGGCACGCCATAGTCCACGCTCGTTGCGCATGACTTTGAAAAGCGTGCCCACATCTTTGGCGAGCCCCTGCGAGCGCAGGCTGCCATGGGTTGCCGCGGGGTCGAAGACGTACGCGTCCTCGGCGGCCCCGGTGCGCGCCACTTCGGAGAGCGCCGCGGCGGCAGCCGTCATGCCATCGAACACGAACGAGGCATGGCCGGTTACCTCCGGCATGCGCATCAGACGGAACGTGGCCTGCACCTTGATGCCGAGAGTGCCCGAGTCGTGCAGGAACAAGCCGGTCAAATCGGGACCGCAGGTGCGGTAAAAAGGCTTCTCGACGTTGCGGAAACCCGCCTGACCCGTCGTCAGCATCCGCCCGTCGCCGAGCACGACCTCGAGCCCCAACACGCAGTCGGCGGCCGTGCCATGCCGTGCGGTACCGAGAAACAGCGCACCGTTGGCCAATCCGCCGCCGACGGTCGCGCGTGCACCCGAGAAGGTGCCAAAGAACGGCAGCCTCAAGCCGAGCGGCGTGAGAGCCTCGTAGATCTGCTTCCAGGTCACGCCCGCTTCGACCGTGATGTAGAGATCTTCCGGACTGATCTTGATGATTCGATCAAGCCCCGAGGTATCGATGGCGACCACCCGCTCGTGCGCGGCGAGATACCCACCCGTATAAGTCAGTCCCCCGCCGCGAGTGACGGTGGCGAACCCGGCATGCCCCGCTGCAGCGATCATATGCGCGAGTCGGTGCTTGTCCCGCGGCCGCAGCACTGCGGCAACGCGAATGCCGCGAGAGTACACATCCGAAGAAAAGACCTCACAGATCGCGGGATCCGTGATGCATTCATTGGGCTCGAGAGCCTGTTGCAGATCAACGAGCGAAGCGAGAGTATCCATATACGCAATCGTACTGATGCGCGACGCGCTGTGCCACGCGAGACTATGGCCGTACCAAGAGGTCAGTCATGCACCCGATCAAGAACATACTCGTCGCGATCAAGACTCTCGATGCCCGTACCCTCCCCGCGCTGCGCAAGGCAGTGCAGTTGGCCAAGGCGAACGGCGCATCGCTGGAACTATTCCATGCCCTCTCGCAGACGGTGCTGATCGAAGCCCTTGATGCGCGCAAGATCAGCCTGCGCGAATTCGAGGCCGAGCAAAGCGCCAAGGCGTTGAAGCGCCTCAACACGATCGCCCAGCGCGTGCGCAAGCACGACGTGGAGGTCAGCTGCGCCGTCGAGTGGGATTACCCCGCCTCCGAAGCCATCGTCCGACGCGGCCTGAAGACCCGCTGCGATCTGATCGTCGCCGAGCGGCATGCGTCGCGGCACGTGGCAGGCTGGCTACTGGCGTATACGGATTGGGAATTGCTGCGCGAGGCGCCCTGCCCTGTGCTTCTGGTCAAAACCTCCAAGCCCTACCACCGCCCCACCGTACTGACCGCGGTCGATCCGTTCCATGAGCACGCCAAGCCCGCGCGGCTCGATGACGCCTTGCTGGCCATGAGCGCTACGCTCGCCACCGGCCTTAAAGGTTCGCTGCGGATCGTGCACTGCGTGCCCTCGGCAACCCTGGTTGCTGCGGGCTGGGCGAGCGGACCCATCGTCGTCGACACCGGCAAGACGAGCCAACGACTGACGCAGGCCCGCAAAGCACTTGCCGCTGAGGTCGCCCGCCACCCGCTGCCCTCGCACAAACTCGCCGTGCTCGAGGGCGCGCCTCGCGAAGCCCTGCCGCAGGCGGCACGCGATTACAAAGCCAGTCTCGTCGTCATGGGTGCCATGTCGCGCAGCGGCATGCAGCGACTCCTCGTGGGCAACACGGCCGAGGCGGTGCTCGATCACCTGACCTGCGATGTGCTCGTCATGAAGCCGGGCAAGTTCCAGAGCAAGGTGCCGCGGCGCACCCGAGGCGCACAGCTGATGGCGTTACCCTCGGCGATGACAGGTTAGCCCACGGCCAAGGGGAGCCGCGCTACCTCGCCAGCCACAGCACGAGTGCGGCCGCAGCCAGCGACAGAATCACCGCCGGCGCTACCCGCGCAAGGTAGCGCCGGCCGCCTGTAAATCCGGCAACGACCAACTTGCTCAGCGCGTTGGTGCCGAGCGCCAGCAAGATGGCGAGCACCGCCGTGGCGCTGTTCAAATGGCCTTGTGCCGCCAGGGTGCCGGCTGAAGCCGTCGCCGAATGGGCATCCGCAAAACCACTCAGGGCGATGCCCCACACGGCGCCGAGTGCCCCGTAGCGCTCATCGAGCCACGCCGCACCCCACAGCACTGCAGTCACCGTGACGCTGAAAATGAGCGCTTGCGTGGGCTGCAGCGCCCGACCCAACAACCGCTCCCCCGACTCTATCGTCTCGCGCGGGCCGCGCCCGAATACGGCGACAACGTACACGGCGTTGACCGCCGCCATGACGAGCGCGGGCAGCCACCACTCGCGTAGCAGTTCAGGGCGAACGACGGCGAGCACCAATAACACCTGTACCGCCGTCGCGATGCAGGAAAGCACGG